>JACRNP010000066.1 GCA_016234845.1 Deltaproteobacteria bacterium
CGTGCGGCCGTCGACCCGGTCCAGCAGGTCGGCCAGCGACGGGCTCACGAGGTCGATCACCTTCCTCTCGAGGGCGTCCTTCCCGGAGAGGGAGGCGCTCTCCCGCACGGCGCTCTCGGCCCAGTCGGCGTTGCGCCCCGAACGGACGGCGAGGGAGCGCGCGTACGCCGCGGCGTCGTTCTCCACCTTCCGCGACATGGTGTTGTCCATCGATCCGCCTCCCAGGTTGACCGGGTGCGCGGCGCCGATGTTGGTGCCCGGGGCCATCGCGGCCACGTCGGCGGCGAGCGTGATCAGGACCCCCGCCGAGGCGGAGCGCGCTCCCGACGGGGAGACGTACACCGCCACGGGGACGCGGGACTGGATGATCCCCTGCACCATCTGTCGCATCGCGGTGTCGAGCCCGCCGGGGGTGTCCAGCTCGATCACGAGGAGCGCGGCGTTGTCCGCCTCCGCGCGTTCGATCACCGAAGCAAGGTAGTCGGCCGTGACGGGGCCGATCGGGGCGGCGATGGTCGCCACCAGCACCTTCGGACGAGAAGGCTCGGCGGAGAGCACGTTCCCGGACGGGAGCGCCACCAGAAGAAGAACGGCTGCGAAGAGGATCCGGAAGCGAGCGGTCACTGCGCAAGTTTCCTGTATACGGCGAACTTCAGGTACCCGGTTTCGGGGACCGACAGCAGCACCGGGTGGTCCGGCGGCTGTCCTCCCCAGGCGACCAGCGAAAGGTCCGCGCCCGCGTCGGACGCGGCGTCACGGAGGGCCTCCGTCCATTTGGCCACATCGACGAGTTGCGTGCAAGACGATGTGGCCAGGAGCCCTCCCGGGGAGAGGACCGACATCCCCAGCCGGTTGATGTCGCGGTAGCCGCGGATGGCGCCGTCGCGCCCCTCGCGGGACTTGGTGAAGGAAGGAGGGTCCAGCACGACGAGGTCGAACCTCCGACCGGATACCGAGAGGTCCCGGAGCGCCTGGAACAGGTCGGCCGCCTCGCCGCGCCACCGGTCGGCGCAGCCGTTCCTCGCCGCGTTCTCCCCGGCCGCCGCGACGGCGGCCTTCGACGAATCGATCGCCAGCACGCTGCGGGAGCCTCCCGCGAGGGCGTACAGCCCGAACCCCCCCGCCGCGCAGAAACCGTCCAGGACGTCCGCCCCGTCCGCGAGGCGGCGAACGATCTTCCGGTTCTCCCGCTGGTCGAGGAAGAACCCGGTCTTGGGGCCCGCTTCCGCGTCCACGAGGAACCGCACGCCGTCGGTCTCGACCTCCTCCATCGGCGGGCCGCCCCCGCGGACGGCTCCCCTTCTCTCCGGGAGCCCCTCGAGGCGGCGTCCGCCCCCTTCCGAACGTTCGTAGATCAGGCGCGGCGCGTGCACCCCCTCGAGCGCGTCGAGGATCTCCTCCCGCGCGGACTCCATGCCGGCGGTCAGGAACTGGACCGAGAGGACGCCGCCGTACCGGTCCACGACCAGCCCGGGGAGGAAGTCGCCCTCGGAGTGGACCAGGCGCAGCGCCCGCTCGTCCCCCATCCCGGCCCACGCGCGGCGGTCGAGCGCGCCCCGGAGCCTCGATTCGAAGAAGACGCGGGAGGGAATGGCCTCCCCGCGGGACACGCGGCGCAACGCGAGGCGGCACCCGAGGTTGGCGGTCGCGGTGCCGAGAAACTCCCCGGACCGGGAAAGGACGCGCACCCACTGTCCCGGAGGCATCCCTTCCGGGACCTCCCGGAGGTCGTCGCCGAATACCCAGGAGTGCCCGTGACGGAGCCGTTCCTCCCCCTTTCGGCTCACCCGGACATCGGGCAGACGGTTCGATCCTTCCGCGCGGGATTCCGTCATCGCGGGGCGGGCAGGGAGAGGCGCCGGGCGATCGCCTCGAAATCCTCGAACACCTCGCGCTCGCCGGAGGCGTTCCGAAGGATGTAGGCGGGGTGGTACGTCGGAAGGACGGGTATCCCGTCGAGCGCCCTCCAGCGGCCGCGGACCTTCGTGATCTTTTCCTCGACGTCGAGGAGATGGTTCAGCGCGGTCGCCCCGAGCGTGCAGATCACCTCCGGACGGATCGCGCGGATCTGGCGCGCGAGGAACGGCTTGCACGACTTCGCCTCCTCGGGAAAAGGCACCCGGTTCCCGGGAGGACGGCACTTCACGATATTGGCGATGTAGACGTCCTCGCGCCGGAGGCCGATCCGGGCGATCCACCGGTCGAGCCGTTTCCCGGCGGCGCCGACGAACGGCTCCCCCTGCCGGTCCTCCTCCGCGCCGGGTCCTTCTCCCACGAACATCAGCCGCGCCCGCGGATTCCCGACTCCGAAGACGACGGTGCTCCTGCCGGAGCACAGGGGGCAACCCCGGCAGCCCGCGAGCTCCGCCCGGATGTCGTCCAGCGTCTCCCCGCCGGGCGGCGAAGGCGTCGGCGCGCGCGAATCGGCGTTCCGGGGAGCGGTCCCGCGGGGAGGAGCGGGAAGATAGTCCATCCCCACCTCCCGGAGCCACGCCGCCAGCAGCTTCCGGGAAACGCCTCCGCTCATGCGGGGAGGAACTTTCTGCAGACCGCCCGCCAGACGGCGGAGGCGATGGCGTCCTTGGCGGCCATGGCCAGGTCGAGCGCGGTGCCGTCGGAGAAGTAGACGCGGACCTCGTTGCTGTCGGACGCGAATCCGATGTCCGGGCGGGAGACGTCGTTGGCGACGATCGCGTCCAGGTTCTTCCTCCGAAGCTTGCCGACGGCGTTGCCGGCGAGGTCGCTGGTCTCGGCGGCGAAGCCGACGAGGACGCGGCTCCGCTTCGAGCCGCCCAGCGTAGCCAGGATGTCCTCGGTCGGAACGAGGTCGACCTTCCGGCCGAACCGCTCCTTCCGGATCTTCTGCTCCGCCTGCGTTTCCGGGCGGAAGTCCGCGACCGCGGCCGCCATCACGACGACGTCGGCGTTCTCGGCGGCGGACACGACCGCCCCCATCATCTCCTTCGCGGATCGCACCCGGACCGTCGTCAGGAACGGCGGGTTCGGCAGGAGGACCGGCCCGGCCACGAGCGTCACGTCCGCCCCGAACCTCCGCGCCGACGTCGCCATCGCGAACCCCATCTTGCCCGTGGCCCGGTTCGTCAGGAACCGGACCGGGTCGATGTCCTCCGCCGTGGGGCCCGCGCTCACCACCACCTTCTTCCCCTCCAGGATCTTCTCGGCGAGGAGGATCCTCGCCATCTCCACGATCTTCCCCGTGTCGGCCAGCCGTCCGGGACCCACGGTCCCGCACGCCAGCTCCCCCTCGTCGGGATCGACGAAGGTCACGCCGCGGTCCCGGAGGGTCTCCACGTTCTCGCGCACCGCCGCGGAGGCGTACATCTGGCTGTTCATGGCGGGGGCGAGCAGGACCGGCGCCGCGGTGGCCATCGTGACCGTGGAGAGGAGGTCGTCCGCGATCCCGTTCCGGATCTTCCCGATGATGTTCGCGGTGGCCGGCGCGATCATCAGGAGGTTCGCCCGCTGCGCGAGGGAGATGTGCCCGATCTCGGACTCGCTGATGAGATCGAACATGTCGGTGTGGACCGGGTTCTTCGACAGCGTCTGCAGGGTGAGCGGCGTGATGAAGTGGCTCCCGGAGGCGGTCAGCACGACGTGGACGTTCGCGCCTTCCTTCCGCAGATCGCGGACGATCTCGCACGCCTTGTACGCCGCGATCCCCCCGGTCACCCCGAGGACGATCTCCCTGCCGGAGAGCGTGGTCATGGCCTCAAGATCCCCCCGTGAAGAATGGATTGCTCCGCTTCTCTTCGCCCACCGTGGTCGCGGGCCCGTGCCCCGGGAACAGGACCGTGTCGTCGGGCAGCGTGAAGATCTTCGCCCGCACCGCGCGGATCAGGTCGTCGTACGATCCCCCCGGGAGGTCGGTGCGGCCGATCGAACCGGCGAAGATCAGGTCGCCCACGAACGCCATCCCGGCGGCAAGGTACGTGACGTGCCCCGGGGTGTGCCCCGGGGTGTGGAGGACATCGAACTTCCCGTCCGCGAACGGCACCGTGTCGCCGTCCGCGAGAAGGACGTCCGGCGCCGGGGGGGGCCGTACGCCGATGCCGAACATGGCGCCCTGGCGGCTGGCCCCCCGCATCCGGTCCACCTCCTCCGGGTGGATGTGGATCGTCGCGCCGGTCTTTTCCTTCAGGTGACGGACGCCCCCCACGTGATCGAAATGGCCGTGCGTCAGCAGGATCTTCTCGAGGACCAGGCCGCGCTCCGAGAGGTGCCGGAGGATCTCCTCCCCCTCGTCCCCCGGATCCACCACCACGGCCTTTCCGGTCGCCGGGTGCTCCACGATGTACGCGTTCTCCGCGAGCGGCCCGACTTCCATCACGAGCACGCGAAGCGGGCGCTCCGGGGTCAAAGCCGCTTCCCCCACGCGACGAACAGGTCGGCGTATCGCGCCGAGAGCTGCTCCGCGACGCGGCGGTCGTCGGCTTCGACCACGAGGTGGAAGTACGCCTCGTCCTGGCTCGGGTAGGCGAGCACCCAGTCCTCCCCCTCGAACACCTTGACGCCGTCCACGAACTGGCTCGGCTTCTCCTTCGCGTGCGTGGTCAGCATCCGCATGAGCGAACCCTTGTGCTCCCACGCGCACGGAACCTTCCGGTGGATCAGCTCGGTGGGCGGGATCTCCCGGAGGATGTCGGAGAGGCCGCGTCCCTCGGCGGCCAGAAGCTCCATGATCTTGACGGCGGCGAACATCCCGTCGAAGGCGGGCTGGAATCCGGGGAAGACGAATCCCCCGGAGCCGTCGCCGGCGAACGCGACCCCGTCGCGCGCCGCGACCTCCATGAGGGACCGCGGCAGCGTCCGGGACCGGATCACCTCCATTCCGAAACGGGCGGCGATCTTCTCTATGTTCCGGGACGCGGTGACCGGGACCCCGACCTTCCCGTTGCGGGCCTGCCGGCAGGCGAGAAGGGCCACCACCTGGAGCGCCACGGCGTCGGGGAGGATGTCCCCCTTCTCGTCCACGAGGAAGATCTTCTCCCCGCCGGTGTCGAGCATGATCCCGAGGTCGGCGTCGAGCGAGCGGGAGATCGCGGCCAGGTGGTGCATCCCCTTGTCGAACTCTTCCTGGGTACGCGTGATGCGCCCCGGATCGAGGATCGCGTTGAGCGCCACCGTCTCCACCCCGAGCCCGCCCAGGATCCGCGGGAAGATGACGGACGAGGAGCCGTACGAGTAGTCGAGGACGATGTTGAACTTCCGCTCCGCCACGGCGCGGGCGTCGACCGACTTGAGGAACCCGTCGACGTACAGGTCGAAGCCGCCGACGGGAAACGTGATGCTCCCGGTCTCCTCGATCTCCGCGCGGACGAAATCCTCCCGGAAGAAGAGGTTCTCGATGCTCTTCTCGATCCCCATCGGGAGATCCAGCCCCGAGTCGTCGAAGAACTTGAGGTCGACGAAGGACGGGTTGAAGGGGCTCTTGCGCGTGTGCACCCCGCCCCGCTCGTCGCGGTGGGAGCGGGAGAGGTACCGCACCACCGGCAGCGGCGTGACCCCGTAGTCGTGCACGTCCACCCCGACGGAGAGCATCCCGGTCATGATCGCCCGGTTGATCATCCGCGACACCTTGTGGCTGTCGCGGCTGGTGGAGAGGACCACCTTCCGGCCGAAGGTCGCCGCGTACGCCGCCCCGAGCTTCGCCGCGAACTCCGGGGAGATCTCGATGTTGGCCAGCCCGACGATCCCGTAGGCGCCGAAGAGCGAGCGCGCCCACTTCTCCCCCCAGATCAGCGAGGAGGAGAGGACCGCCCCGTCCTCCACCACCTTGTGCGGCCAGACCTTGACGTTGGCCTTGACCACCGCCTCCTTGCCGATGCTGCAGTGGTCGCTCACCACCGCCCGCTCGGCGAGGAACGCGCCGTCGTTCACCCGGGCGTCGGAACCGACGATGTTCTCGAGGATCCGCGCCCCCTTCCCGATCGAGGCCCTCGGCCACAGGACGGAGGAGTGGATGACGGCGCCGTCCTCCACCACGCAACCGTCCCCGACGACCACGTTCGCGAGCTCGACGCCCGACCCGACGACGCAATCCTTCCCCAGGAGGACGTTTTCGAGCTCCGCCGTGTAATCCACCTTCGTGTTCCCGCCGATCCACACGGACCGTTCTCCCGCCTTCCTCCCGTCGAAGTCGATCCGGACCTTTCCCGCGAGGATGTCGAGGTGGACGTTCAGGTACTCGTCGAGGTTCCCGACGTCCTTCCAGTACCCCTCCGCCACGTAGCCGAGCAGCCGGTCGCCGCGCGCGAGCATCGCCGGAAAGAGGTTCTTGCTGAAGTCGAAGTTCTTCTTCGGCGGGATGAGGGAGAGCACCTCCGGCTCGATGATGTAGATCCCCGTGTTGATGGTGTCGGAAAAGACTTCGCCCCAGGTCGGCTTCTCGAGGAACCGGATGATCCGGCCGTCCTCCTCGGTCAGCACGATTCCGTACTGGAGCGGGTTCGGAACGCGGGTCAGGACGATCGTCACCGCCGCCTTCCGCTCCCGGTGGAATTCGATCGCCCTGGAGAGGTCGAAGTCGGTGATGATGTCCGCGCTGATGACGAGGAACGTCCCGGAGAGCCGCTCCTCGGCGTTCTTGACCGCCCCGGCGGTGCCGTAATCGGCCTCCGCCGTGATGTACCCCATCCGGACGCCCCACGGTTCGCCGTCCCCGAAATACGCGCTGATCTTCTCGGGGTAGAAGTAGAGGAGCACCTCGTGCTCGGTGATCCCGCCCTTCGCGAGCAGGCGGACGACGTGCTCCATCATCGGCCGGTTCGCGACGTACGCCATCGGCTTGGGCAGCTTCTCGGTGAGCGGGCGCAGCCTCGTCCCGAAGCCTCCCGCCATCACGACCGCCTTCATGGTTTCGGCCTCCGCGGCATTGGTCTGGACATCACAGGGAACGGATGAGGCGCGTCACGCCGAAATAGCCGAAGGACAGGGCGAAGAACACGAGGAACAGCGCGCAGGCGAGGACGACTCCCCGGTACACCCGGTCGGTGAACCAGCCGCGCCCGGCCGAAACGGCCGTCCCGACGAACAGGTACCACGCGGCGTCGGACAGGATGTGCCCGGTGAAGAAGGCGAGCAGGCCCGCCGTGCCTTGCCCGCGGGACAGCAGGAGGTACCCGAGGCCGATCGTCGCCCACCACAGCGACCAATACGGGTTCGACGCGGAGGTCACGATCCCGTCCAGCACCGGGCGCAAGGCACTCGCGCCTCCCCCTGTCCCCGCGTCCCCGGCGCCGATCTCTCCCTCCGCGACGCCGAGCCTCAGGGTGCGGACCTCCCGGCCCATTCCCACCGCCATGTGGAGGAGCATCGCGCTCCCGACCAGCGCGATCGCCGTCACCGCGGCGTCCCCCTTGATCCACTCCAGGAGCCCGAACAGCAGGAGGCAGACGAGCCCCGCCTCGAGGATGGCGTGGCCGAGGACGAGCAGCGGCGCCGCGACGAAACCCCTGCGGGAGGTGTGCTTCACCGTGACGGCCAGCAGCGGCCCGGGCATCATCGCCCCGGAGAGGCCGATGATGAAGGAAGACACGAATATCGCCGCGGGATTGCCGAAATTCATATTAGAATTTATAACATGGAACGCCGCAATCCGCTCCCCACCGCCGACGTGATCATCGAGGTGGGCGACCGCGTCGTCCTGGTCCGCCGGAAAAACCCCCCGGAAGGGTGGGCGATCCCCGGCGGGTTCGTCGACGTAGGCGAAACGGTCGAGGCCGCCGCCGTGCGGGAGGCATTCGAGGAAACCGGACTGTCGGTGGCCTTGACGGCGCTGCTGGGTGTCTACTCCGACCCGGCCCGCGACCCCCGCCACCACACGATCACCACGGTCTACGTGGGAACGGCGACCGGAACGCCGGACGGCGGCGACGACGCGGCCGAGGCGCGCCTCTTCGGGGAGGGCGACCTGCCCTCCCCCATCGCCTTCGACCACGCGAAGGTCCTCGCGGACTACTTCCGGTTCAAACGGACGGGAAAGAGACCGCTGTAAGCCCCCGCTATTGCCGTTAATGCATGGAGGAGCTACTTCGCAGGGGGGCTCCCCGTTCGCATCCGCCGCCAGGCTCCCCGTCTCCGAACAGCGAACGTGGCATGCGGTCCCCCGTCCTTCGGCCGGCCTTTTCGCCCGAATCACATCCTCACCGTCAACAGCGCGGGTTCTCCGCCGGTTCCGCGCTGGCTGCTACGCTCAGGGGACCCCCCTGCTACGTACGCTCCCCGCAGGGGATGCGGCGGGGGCCCGAGTATCAGCCGAGGGACTTGACCGCCTGCTCGATCCGGTCGATCCCCTTCTCGATGTTCTTCATGGACGTGGCGTAGGAGAGCCGCTGGCACGCGTCGTCGCCGAACGCGACGCCGGGGACCGCCGCCACCTTATGGTCGTCCAGCAGGTACGCCGCCAGGTCGGAGGAGCCGTTGATCGCCTTGCCCGCCGGCGTCTTCTTCCCGTAGCACCCGGAGAAGTTCGGGAAGACGTAGAACGCCCCCTGCGGGAGGAGGCACGACACGCCCGGCATCTGGTTGAGCCGGTCGGTGATGTACCGGCGCCGCTTGTCGAATTCGGCGACCCACCCCTTCAGGAAATCCTGCGGGCCGTTCAGCGCCTCGACCGACGCCTTGTCGCAGAACGACACCGGGTTGCTCGTGCTCTGGCTCTGGATGTTGTTCATCGCCGCCACGAGATCCTTGTCGGCCGCCACGTACCCGATCCTCCAACCGGTCATCGAGTGGGACTTGGAGAGGCCGTTCACCAGGATCGTCCGCTTCCGGATCTCCTCGCCCAGGGAGGCGATGGAGACGAACGCGAAGCCGTCGTACACCAGCTTCTCGTAGATCTCGTCGGACAGCACGGTGATGTCCTTCTTCACGATCACGTGCGCCAGCGCCTCGAGCTCCGCCTTCGTGTAGGCGGCGCCGGTGGGGTTCGACGGGCTGTTCAGCACGAACAGCTTCGTCTTCTTCGTGATCGCCTTCTCGAGCTGCGCGGGGGTGATCTTGAACCCCGTGGACTGCTTCGCCTCCACGATCACCGGGGTGGCGTCCGCCAGGAGCGTGATGTCCGGGTACGACACCCAGTACGGCGCCGGGATGATCACCTCGTCCCCCTCCCCTAGGAACGCCTGGGCGACGTTGTAGATCGAGTGCTTCGCCCCGAGGGAGACGATGATGTTCTCGCGCTTGTATTCCAGCCCGTTGTCCCGCTTGAGCTTCGCGATGATCGCGTCCTTCAGCTCCGGCGACCCCGGGACGGGGGTGTACTTGGTGTACCCGTCGTCCAGCGCCTTCTTCGCGACCGCCTTGATGTGGTCCGGCGTGTCGAAATCGGGCTCGCCCGCGCCGAATCCGACCACGTCGATCCCCTGCGCCTTCATCTGCTTGGCCTTGTTCGTGATCGCCAGCGTCGGCGACGGCTGGATCTTCCCCACTCTTTTCGCCAGTTTCATTTCCGTTTCGCTCCTTTCAGCTTCTTGAACACCATGTCGCGGACCACGGGCGGAACCAGGTCGTCGATCTTCCCGCCGAACATCGCGATCTCCTTCACGATGTTCGAACTGATGTACGAGTGCCGCTCCCCCGTCATCAGCATGACGGTGTCCATCTCGGGCGCCAGCTTCTTGTTCATGTGGGCCATCTGGAACTCGTACTCGAAGTCCGAGATGGCGCGCATTCCCCGCACCAGCACGTGCGCCTCGCGCTGGCGGGCGTAGTCGACCAGCAGGCCGGTGAACGAGTCGACCTCCACGTTCCCCCACTGCCGGGTCAGCGCGCGGAGCGCGGTGACGCGCTCCCGCGGCGTGAAGAAGGCGTTCTTCCGGATATTGAGCGCGACGGCGACGACCACCTTCGCGAACACCCTCGAGGAACGCTCGATGATGTCCAGGTGCCCGTACGTCGGGGGATCGAACGAGCCGGGGTATACGGCCAGGGTCCTCATCGGTTCTCCTTCGAAGTCTCGATCATGACGGGTCTCCGGACGTCCCGGCGACCTCGTACAGGGTCACGCGCGTGTCACCGTACTTTCGGTCCGTGAGCAGCTCCCAGCCCCCCGGCATCCGGTCCAGGGGGTCGCGCGCCGCCCGCTCGGCCGCCACCACCGCCCCCGCCGACAGGACGCCGTGCCGCGCAAGCTCCGCGGCGCTTTCTCCGACGATCCCCTTCCCGTACGGAGGGTCGACGAACACGAGCGAGAACTTCGCCCCACGGGCGGCGAGCTTCCGGAGGGCCGCCCGGTAGTCCATCGCCATCACCGTGCCCGGCGAAACGCCGACCGAATCGAGATTCCCCTTCAGGATGGTGACGGCCTTCCGGGAGGACTCCACGAGGACCGCCTCCGCGGCACCCCGGGAGAGCGCCTCGATCGCCATCGCCCCCGTCCCGGCGAAAAGGTCGAGAACCCTCGCCCCCTCCACCCGGGCCCCCAGGATGCCGAAAACCGCTTCCCGGACCATGCCGGTCGTGGGGCGGACGGATTCCCCGCGCGGTGCGCGAAGCGGTCGCCCTCGCCACTTCCCGGCGACGACCCGCACGATAATACCGCTGTTACTTCACGCCTGTGACGGATTCGGCGACGATCTTCGCGGTTCCCTCGGCCCGGAACGCCCTGAAGAGCGCCTTCGCCTCGTCGCACGCCGCCTTCTCGATCCGCGCGGCGGCCTCCGCCGGGACCGCGTCGATCTCCGCCTTGAACTGCTTCGTGGCGAACTTGATGTCCTTCCCCGCCTCCCTGGCCCAGGCGCGCATCCTCCCCATCAGCTCGGGAGGGAGCCCGGCGTGCGCCACGTTCTGCCACTGGGTCCCCACGTTGCCTTTCCGGATCCCGTACTCGGCGAACTTCCCGACCAGGTGCAGCGGCGTCCCGGTGATGCCGTGCTGGGCGATGGAGGCGCCGAAGCGCCCGTGGATCGCCTTGTAGATCTGTCCGGTCCGTTCGAGGTCGATCGAGATCTTCTCCCCCTCGAGGTAGTTGCCGTGCTTGGAGCCGTTGTTGATCGCCAGCAGGTCCGCCGACACCCCGGCCGCGGCCAGCCGTTCCATGAGCTCGACCGCCTCCTCGACGGTGGACAGTTGCGCCTCGGTGCCGGCCGACTTGATCTCGCCCACTTCCACCTCGAGGCCCAGGCCCCTGGCCGCGATCGGGCGGGAGAGATCCGCCGTGATCCGCGCGTTGTCGGGGATCTCGTTGAAGGAGGCGTCGATGGCGAAGCTGGTGTACCCGGCCGCGAGCTCCGCCGCGATCAGCGCGCGGGCCCCCTCGACCTCCGCTTCCGTGGAGTTCTTCACGGTGATGTGGTCGCCGTGGATGATGAACGGCAGGGAGAAATTCTCCTTCTTCGCCGCCGCCAGGATCGTCTCGACGAATATCCCCGGCGTCATGCCGGTGTATCCGCCTTTCAGGTCCCCTTCGCTCTTGGCCAGCTCGAACGCCACGATGGCGTCCAGCTCCCGGGCGGCGCGCATGATCCCGGGGATCACCAGCGGTATGCGGATATTGCACGCCATCACGATGGTCCGGTGGGCGGATAACGTTTTATAAACGTCCCGTCCGTTGACCGGGCAGGCGGGATGGCCGGCCGGGATCACCTTCGCCGCGTTCTCCGGGACGAATTTTTTCAACGACTTATAGTCCATCGGGTACCTCCGGGGGGAATCTGCCCCACCATTATTGGGATTTCGGACCCGCTCGTCAAGTTGGCCATCCATCGCGTTCGATGCCGCATGGTACACTGACGAATCGTGAGGCGCGGATGGACATCGAGGCGAGGGATTTTTGCCGCGGCGGGGCTTGCCGTCGCCGCGGCGGCGGCAGTCGCCTACTTCCGCCTGTCGGGAGAGGTGCAGGTCGACGTGTACGCCGTCCGGTACGGCCGCGTCGAGGAGATCACCCCCGCCGTCGCCGCCGGCACCGTGAAATCCCCCCTCGAGTCGGTCCTTTCGACGGAGACCGGAGGCCGGATCGTCCTGGTCCGCGCGAAGGAAGGGACGATGGTGTCCGGCGGGGAACTCCTGGCCCGGATCGACGACCCCGAGCTCTCCCGGCAGATCGAAGGCGCCCGGGCCGAGGAGGCGCAGGCGAGGGACGGCCTTCTCCAGTCGGAGGCCCGGCGGGAGGAGGCGGCGCAGCGGGTCCGGGCGGAGATGGGTCGCGCGGAGAACAACGTCCGGAAGGCGCGCGAGGACCACCGCCGGATGGCGGAGCTGTTCCGGGACGGGTTCGCCTCCCGGTCCGAGCTGGATCTTGCGGAGACGCTCTTGGCCAACGCCGTCGAGGAGTCCCGCATCGCCGCCGCCGGCGAGGCGTCCCTCCGCGCCATCGACCGCGAGATCGACTCCCGTCGCGGCCAGGAGAGGGCCGCGCGGTCGAGGGTGGAGGCGCTTTCGGCGCGGCGTGCGAAGCTGGAGATCGTCGCGCCGTTCTCCGGCGTCGTGACGAGAAAGAGCGCCGAGATCGGCGAGAACAAGCTGCCCGGATCCCCCCTCTTCGTGCTCGCCGACCCCTCGAGGATCCACGTGGAGGCCCAGGTGGACGAGGCGGACGCCGCGAAGGTCCGGGTCGGACAGTCCGTGCGCCTCCTCCCCGAGGCGTTCCGCGGCGAGCCGTTCACGGGGAAGGTATCCGAGGTGAGGCCCACGGTCGAGGCGTCGAAAGAGGTCTCGCGGGCGAACACGATCCTCGTGTCGCTCGCCTCGGCGCCGCGGCCGCTTCGGCTGGGAATGTCGGTGGACGTGGAGGTCCTGACGGGGGGAAAGGACAACGTCCTGATGATCCCTTCGGCGTCGGTCATGGAACGGGACGGAAAGAAGTTCGTTTACGTCGTCGCGGGGAAGCGCGTGGAGCGCCGGGACCTCTCGACCGGAATCTCCAACTGGGACCGCACCGAGGTCGTGTCCGGCGTCCGGGAGGGGGAGGACGTCGTCACCACGCTCGAGATCAAGGAGCTTTCTCCCGGGAGCCGGGTTGGAATCCGCGTCCGGAACTGATCCGCTCCTCCGCCTGCGCGGGGTGACCCGGATCTACGAGGCGGGGGCGGGGAAGGTCGTCGGGCTCGAGGGGATCGACATCGACATCGGCCCCGGTGATTTCATCGCCGTGATGGGCCCCTCCGGGTCCGGCAAATCCACCCTGATGAACATCCTGGGGTGCCTGGATGTCCCCACGTCCGGCAGCTACGAGGTGAAGGGGACGCCCGTCTCGAACCTGTCCCCCGACGAGCTGGCGCGGCTCCGGAACCGGGAGATCGGGTTCGTCTTCCAGGTGTTCCACCTGCTCCCCCGCTACACCGCGCAGCGGAACGTCGAGCTTCCCCTCCTGTACGCCGGGGTCCCGCGGGAGGAGAGGGCGCGCCGCGCCCTGGAGTCGCTCCGGTCCGTGGGGCTCGAGGACCGGAAGGACCACCTCTCGAACGAGCTGTCCGGCGGCCAGCGCCAGCGGGTGGCCGTCGCCCGCGCGCTGGTCAACTCCCCCTCCCTCCTCCTGGCCGACGAGCCCACGGGAAACCTCGACACGAAATCGGGCGAGGAGCTGATCGGGCTGCTGTGCCGGCTGAACGCGGACGGCGTGACCGTCGTGCTGGTCACGCACGACGCGTCCATCGCGCGGAGGGCCCGGCGGACGGTGTACCTCGTCGACGGGCGACTGGTGAGCGAGGAACGGTACCGGGAGATCCGCGGATGACGCGCGTCGACTTCCTCGGCGTCGCGATCGACTCCCTCCGGACGAACCGTCTCCGTTCGGGCCTCACCATGCTGGGGGTGATCATCGGCGTAGCCGCGGTGATCCTGCTGGTGTCGCTGGGCCAGGGGACGAAGGAGTACGTGGAGGCGCAGTTCGCCGGCCTCGGGAGCAACATCCTCATCGTCACCCCGGGGAAGGTCGAGACGCGCGGCGGCCCGCCCCTGATGGGCCCGGCGAAGCACCGGCTCACGCTTTCGGACTCCCGCGCGCTGGAGAAGAAGGGGTACCTCTTCGCCGGGGTGGCGCCCGTGGTGTTCGGGACCGCCGAGGTGCGCTACCTCAACCGGTCCCGGAACGTGTCCGTGCTCGGGGTCACGCCCCCCTTCTCCGACGTGCGGAACCTGCGCGTGGAGATCGGCTCCTTCGTCAGCGACGCGGACGTGGACGCCCGGAGGCGGGTGTGCGTCCTGGGGCGAACGGTCAAGCGGGAGCTCTTCGGGAACGCCAACGCGCTCGGGCAGACGGTGAAGGTCTCCGGGTCGATGTTCCGCGTCATCGGCATCATGGAGCGGAAGGGGATCAGCCTCGGGATCGACATCGACGACATCCTCTTCGTTCCCGTCCGAACCGCCCAGGAGATCTTCGACCTCGACTCGCTCTTCGAGATCCTGATCTCCGTGCGGAACCGCAACGACATCGAAAGCGCCAAGGAGCTGGCGACGTCCCTCCTGATGCGGGCGCACAACCGGAACGAGGACTTCACCATCACCAACCAGGCGGCCATCCTCTCCTCCCTCTTCACCATCCTCGACACGCTGACGTACGTCCTCGGGGGGATCGCCGCGATCTCCCTCCTCGTCGGCGGCATCGGGATCATGAACATCATGCTGGTGACGGTGAAGGAACGGACGAACGAGATCGGGATCCGGAAGGCTGTCGGCGCGAGGGACCGGGACATCCTCCTCCAGTTCCTGCTCGAGGCGGTCGCCCTGTCGGTCGCGGGGGGCGTCTGCGGGATCCTGTTCGGGCTCGCCGGGGCGGGGACGCTCCGGCTGCTGGTGCCGAAGGTCCCGGTTTCCGTCCCGGCGTGGTCGGTGCTCGTCGCGTTCACCTTCTCGGCCGTGGTGGGTGTATTCTTCGGGGTGTACCCCGCGAAGAAGGCGGCGTCGCTGAACCCCATCGAGGCATTGAGGTACGAATGACCGTCACCCGGCCGCTGCGCGTCGGACGCATCCCATACGCGAACCTCGTCCCGATCTTCCACGCCCTGCGGGAGGCGGGAACGCCGGAGGGAATTTCGTTCGTCGACGGCCACCCCTCCGACCTGAATCGCAGGCTGCGCGAGGGGGAGCTGGACCTGTCCCCTTCCTCCTCCATCGAGTACGCGGCTCGGCCCGACCTCTACCTCCTGTGCCCCGGGATCTCGATCTCCTGCAGGTCCCGGGTGATGAGCGTTCTGCTCCTCTCCCGCGATCCGCTGAGGGAACTGCCGTCGGACCCGATCGCGGTGACGGGCAGTTCGGACACCTCGGTGGCCCTCCTGGAGATCCTGCTCCGGGAGTCGCTCGGTCGGGGGAACCTGCTCGTGCGTACGGAGCTTTCTCCGCGGGAGGCGCTGAAGCGGCATCCGGCGTACCTGGCCATCGGCGACGAGGCGATCCGGGCGTCGCTGGACGGGACGGCGAAGCACGTGACCGACCTGGGGGAATGGTGGTGGAACGAGACGGGGAAACCGTTCGTGTTCGCCCTGTGGATCGCCGCGCGGAAGGCGTGGGAGGGCATCCGGAGGGAGCCGTTGTCGCGCTTCGCGGCGTCGCTGGTCGCCGCGAAGGCGTCCGCCCAGGCATCGATCCGCCGGGGGGAGTACCCGTGGGGAGGCCCCGAATGGATCCCCCCGGAATTCCGGGAGGCGTACTGGCGGTGCCTTTCGTACGACCTCGACACCGAGGCGGAAGGGCTCGCGCTCTTCTTCCGGCTGGCGGCGAAAAACGGCCGCATACCGGCGGCCCCTCCCCTCCGGTACCTCGATATCGCGCACGCCCCTCCGTGGTAAAATGGGCATGCGGCCCGGAAAGAGACGTGGGGCGACCCCGGGGAGGACGACGATGATCCACAAGGACATGAAGATCGAGGAGATCCTCCGGCGCTATCCCCAGACGATCCCCGTGTTCGAGCGGTTCGGCATCGACTGCGCGCAATGCCAGCTCTCGGAGTACGAAAACCTCGACCACGGCGCGAAGGTCCACGGGATCGACCTGCAGGCGCTGCTCTCGAGCCTGAACGATTCCCTTCCCGTGAAGGGATAGCCCGGACTTTTCCGGGATTTCAGGCCGGGCGGGAGTACTCCGCCCGCGCGTCGTCCGACTCCCACACCGTCACGCGGGCCACGCGCGCCGGGGCGGGCGTCTTCTTCCCCATCTCCTCGAACAGGTGCCGGGCGAGGTTCTCGGACGACGGGTTCAACGCGTCGAACGGGGGGACGTCGTTCAGGTACAGGTGGTCGAAGCGGGACAAGAGCTCGGAGAGGGACGATTTGATCGTCCGGAAGTCGAGCGCGATCCCTCGGTCGTCGAGAGCGTCGGATTCCACGGTGACCTCCACCCGCCAGTTGTGCCCGTGGAGCCGCTCGCAGTTCCCCTCGTACTCCCGCAGCCGGTGCGCGGCGGCGAAGGTGGAACGGACGGTCAGGGAGTAGGTCCCGCTCATTTCGCCTCCAGGGGCGACAGCACCACCCGGGATTTCGATGCGGCGCGGGTGTACCAGTTTCGGATCTCCTGGGCCACCTTGGCGTCCTGCAGCTCTTCCCGGATCTGCTCTTCCGACAGTTCCGCCGCGTTGTCGGTCCGCGCCGCGCGGAGCCTGAATTCGCGCTGCACGTCCTCCTCCTTCACCTCCACGAACCCGGCGACCCGACGCTGGAAGAATTCCCGGATGAGGAGCTTCCGCTCCACCCACTCCCGGGTCCGTTCCGCGGTGATCCCCTCCTTGCAGGACGAAGTGCAATTCCCCATCCGCTCGAGGCTCTCCGCCCCGTAGGCGGCAAGCACCATGTTGTCCACCTGCCCCAGCTGGAGCTTCCGCTGCTCCTGCAGGACGAGCGTATCGGAGATCAGCCGGTCCCGGCATTCCTGGGCGGACAGTATTTCCGGCTCGCTTCCCGGCATCGCGGCGCACCGGTGGAAGCACCCCTCGCGGACGATGTCCGACAGGAAGAGGACCTCCCCGTTCACCGAGGCGACGGTCGATTCGTACAGCCGGTACCCGTCGACCGCGAGCGCGTCCGGCCCGAGGGAGATCGAGAGCGCGAGGAGAGCCGCGGCCGCCGGACCCCTCACGGCGCGACCTCGAAGGAGATGTCGAGCGCCGGCGCCGAGTGGGTGATGGCGCCGACCGCGATCGCGGGAACGCCCGTCCGGGCGTACTCCTCGACGTTTCCCAGGTGGATGCCGCCCGACGCCTCCAGGAAGACCCTGTCCCCGAACCGCAGGACCGCCTCCCGCACCGTCGCCGGGGACATATTGTCCAGCAGCACCGCGTCCGCGCCCGAGCGCACCGCCTCGTCGACCTGGGCGAGCTCCTCCGCCTCGACCTCGACCCGGAGGAGGTGGTGCGCCGCCTTCCGGGCGGTCGCCACCGCTTCCGCGATCCCTCCCGCCGCCCGGATGCCGTTTTCCTTGACCAGGATCCCGTCCGAAAGGGAGAAGCGGTGGTTGTGCCCGCCTCCCACCCGCACGGCGTACCGTTCCAGGGCCCGAAGCCCCGGCGTGGTCTTTCGGGTGTCGAGGAGCCGCGTGCCGTACCCGGAGATCTTCTCGACGTACCGCGAGGTTGCGGTCGCGACGCCGGAGAGCCGCTGGAGGAAGTTGAGCGCCACGCGTTCCCCCCGAAGCAGGGCGCCCAAGGGGCCCGACGCCTCCCCCAGGCGGTCGCCGGGGGAGACGCGCCGGCCCTCGGGGAGGAACGTCACGGTGACGGACGGGTCGAGCTGCCGGAAGACCTCCCCGGCCACCGGCCCGCCGCAGAACAGCCCGGCGGCCCCGGCGAGGAAGACGCCGGACCCGTCGCCGCGCACCGCCTCCCCGAACGGGTCGCCGTTCGGAGCATCCTCGCGCAGCGCGGCGCGGACGATCTCCTCGTATGCCGACCGCGGGATCACGAAAGGTAGCGGCTGACGAGCTCGAGATTCTTCCCGAGCTTGCCGAGCTTCTGCCCGAGCGCGGCCTCGCGGTCCCGCAGGGCGTCGACGATGTCGACCGGGGCGTTCGCGGTGAACTTGGCGTTCCCCAGCTGCCCCGCGATGCGGAGGAGTTCCGCGTTCCCCTTCTCGATCTCCTTCCTCAGCCGCTTCGCCTCCTGGTCGAAGTCGATCAGGCCCGCCAGCGGGACGCACACCTCGATGTCGTTCACGACCGCCGTCGCGTCCCCCACCGGGATGTAGTCCGGGTCCGCGTAGGCGACTCCGCCGGCGCGCGACAGGCGCCGGACGATCTCCTCGTGGTCCCGGAGGAACGCGAGCTCCCCGGGCTGCCCCTTGAGGCGGATCTCCACCTTCTTCGCGGGCGGGATGTTCAGTTCGCTGCGGATGTTGCGGACGGAGCGGATCACTTCCATCAGGTGCGCCATGTCGTCCTCGACGTCCGCGTCGGACCACGCGGCGTCGGACGCGGGGAACGGCCGGTCGTAGAGCAGGCCGCGATCGCCGGGGAGGGCGTGCCACAGCTCCTCCGTGATGAACGGGATGAACGGGTGCCCCAGCGCGAGGAGGGTCTCGTATACCTGCAGCAGGACGGCGCGCTGCCGCATCCGGTCGCCGGTCATCGCATCGGGCGACAGGGTGGGCTTGATCATCTCGAGGTACCAGTCGCAGAACTCGTGCCACACGAACTGGTAGAAGGCGGACCCCGCCTCGTTGAACCGGAACTCCTCCACGCCCCGGCGCACCTCGTCCACCACCCGCTGCAGCCGGGAGAGGATCCACCGGTCGACGACCGGGAGGGCCGGGGGAAGCTCCGTCGGCGTCTCCCCGTCCACGTGCATCCCGACGAACCTCCCCGCCTGGAACAGCTTGTTCATGAAGTTGCGGTACCCCTCCACCCGGTCGTCCGACATCCGGATGTCGCGTCCCTGCGCGGCCAGCGCGACGAGGGTGAAGCGGAAGGCGTCCGTCCCGAACCGGCCGATCACATCCAACGGGTCGATGACGTTCCCCCGGGTCTTGCTCATCTTCTCGCCCCGCGCGTCCCGCACGAGCGCGTGGATGACCACGTCCCGGAACGGCGCCGATCCCGTGAACTCGATCCCCATCATCATCATCCGGGCGACCCAGAAGAAGAGGATGTCGGAGAACCAGGTGTCCAAAACGTCCTCCTCCTGCCGCATGTCCGACGACCCGCAGGAGGCGCAGTTGGCCGGGGGGTCGATCTCCACCATCGTCCTGCCGCACGACGCGCAATGGTACGCCGGGATCCGGTGTCCCCACCAGATCTGCCGGGAGATGCACCAGTCGCGGATGTTCTCCATCCACTCGAAGTAGGTTTTCTCCCACTGCGCGGGCACGATCCGGGTCTCCCCGTTCCGGACGGCGCGGATGGCGGGCTCCGCGAGCGGTTTCGTCTTCACGAACCACTGCATGCTCTCGGCCGGCTCCACGACGGTCCGGCACCGGTAGCAGTGCCCGACGTTGTGGAGGTACGGCTCCTCCCGGACCAGGAGGCCTTCCTCCGCGAGCTTCGCGACCACCGCTTCGCGGCAGGCGAACCGGTCCATCCCGGCGAAGGCGCCCGCGTCGGACGTCATCTTTCCCGACCCGTCGATCGCCCGGACCGAGGGGAGCTCGTGGCGCTTCCCCACCTCGAAGTCGTTCGGGTCGTGCGCCGGGGTGATTTTCACGGCCCCGGTTCCGAACTCCCGGTCCACCATCGCGTCGGCGATCAGCGGGATCGGGCGGTTCATCAGCGGAAGGCGCAGGGTGGCGCCGATCCGCTCCGCGTACCGCTCGTCCTTCGGGTTCACCGCCACCGCCGTGTCGCCCAGCATCGTCTCCGGGCGGGTGGTCGCGACGACGACGCCTTCGCCCCCGGAGATCTCCGGGTAGCGGATGTGCCAGAGCGCCCCCTTCTTCTCCTCGTAGGAGACCTCGAGGTCGGAGAGCGCCGTGTGGCAGCGCGGGCACCAGTTGATGATGTAGCGTCCGCGGTAGATGAGCCCCTTCCGGTAGAGGCGGACGAACGCCTCCCGAACGGCGCGGGAGAGCCCCTCGTCCATCGTGAACCGCTCCCGGTCCCAGTCGCACGCGGCGCCCAGCCGTTTCAGCTGGCGCAGGATCGTCCCCCCGCTCTCCTCCTTCCACTTCCAGACGCGCGCGATGAACGCGTCGCGGCCAAGCTCCTGCCGCGAGACCCCCTCCCGGGAGAGCTCCCGCTCCACGACATTCTGCGTGGCGATCCCGGCGTGATCGGTCCCCGGAAGCCAAAGGGCGTTGCGGCCGTTCATCCGGGCGTACCGGATCAGCACGTCCTGGAGGGTGATGTTCAAGGCGTGCCCCATGTGGAGGGAGCCGGTGACGTTGGGGGGAGGGATGACGATCGAATACGCCTCGCCCGGGCGGGCGGGATCGGCGTGGAATACGCCGGCGGACAGCCAGGCCGCGTACCATCTCTCCTCCGCGGCGCTCGGGTCGTACGCCTTGTCCTTTTCGGGTTCCTTCTCTTTCATGGGGGCATCGGCTCCATCGGGGTGAATGCGCCGACGGGTGCGCCGGCCAACCGGATCAGGGGGAGGGCTTGGCGGCCTGCGCCCGGATGCGCTCGATCTCCTCGCGGATGAGCGCCTCCGCGGTGGCGGGAATCACCTCCCACGCCACGGCTTCCACCGACTCGCGGATCTTCGCGGAGAACTCCGCGGTCAGCCGGTCCGTCAATTCCCACATCACCTTCTCCACGGCTTCGGACGCCACGGAGCGGAAGATCTCCTCCGCGCGTGCGGCGAACTGCTCCCTCAGGAGAGACGGGATCCCCCCTTCCACCGCGGCCGTTCCCGCGGAAGGCTCCGCCGCGGGCGCCGCGACGGGGGAAATCGGGACCTCCGGTGCGGAGGCGGGGGTTTCGCGGAGGATCTCCTCCAGGTCCACGATCTCCTCGATCTCTCCGTGTTCCTCCATCGCTTCGGTCAGGTCGGTCACCGCCGGCGGGGCGTCCTCGGCGATGGACCCTTCCAGATGGAACTCCTCGGGCGGGATCGACCGGATCGCGGGCGTTTCCGCGGGCGGAGGCGCCGAAACCGGCGGAGGCGGGGCGGGCGCCGGCGGCGGCAGCTCGATGTCGTCGATCGAAACGTCGAACTCCTTGAAATGGATGGGAGGGCCCTTCGGTTCGCCGGGCAGGAGAGATCCCGGCAGAATCCCCTCCCGGCCTCTCGCCGGGGCGACGGCATCCGGCTTCCCGGTCTCGTCCTCCACCTCCTCGAGGACGTCGCTGAAATCCCAATGCTCGTCTCCCGGGGGGGGCTCCTGCGGCGTTGCGGCGCGCGGGGCCTCGATCGGCGCGGTCAGGGCGGCATCCACCTTGGCCATGAGTTCCCGGGTTTCGAACGGCTTGAAAAGGACTCCCTTCGCGCCGCACTCCCGGAGGCGTCCCTCGTCGATCGGAACGATGGTCCCCGAGAGGATCAGGACGGGGATTCTCGCGGTCGCGGCCGACGCCTGAAGCTCCGCGGCGACGCCGTACCCGTCCCTTCCGGGCAGCGTGATGTCGGCGACCACGAGGTCGGGCATCATCTCTCCCGCGAGGCGAACGGCATCCTCGCCGTTGTCCACGGCCGTGATCGCGAAATCGGATTGGGCGAAGGCTAGCTCGAAGACCTTCCGGATCGTTATGCTGTCTTCGGCGAGCAGGATTTTTTTCGGCATCGTCCCCCCGGGTTGGCCTTCATTTTAGGGAGTTTCCGTCATCTTTTCAACATATAGGAAATCCACTTCCCCGCGGTCCGGGTCGGCCCGGCGGACGCGGACCCGGACACGGTCGCCCAGAGCGATCGTTCGCCTCCGGTAGATCCCCTCCCACGCCATCCGGTCCGCGGAGAACCGGTACTCGTCGTCGCGCAGGGTGGATACGTGGACCATCCCTTCCACCATCCAATCCGCCAGGGTGACGAAGAAGCCCGAAGACGACAGCGAGGAGACGGATCCCTCGAAGACGCGGCCCACCTTTCCCTCCATGAAGAGCGCCTTGGCGCGCTGCTCCACGGCCCGCTCGGCGTCCATCGCCACCCGCTCCCTGGCGGAGAGGTGGGTTCCGATCTCGGTCCCCATCGAAGCGAGCGCCCGGAGGTACGGCGCGAGGCTCGTGTCTCCCAGCGCCGTTTTCAGCGCCCGGTGCGCCACGAGGTCGGGGTATCGTCGGATCGGCGACGTGAAATGGGTGTACCGCGGAAGCGCCAGGCCGAAGTGCCCCTTGGTCTCGGGACCGTACCGGGCGAGCATGAGACTGCGCAGGATCATCATGTGGACGGGGCGCTCGTACTTTCCCCCCCTCGCGATATCCGCCCAGGCCTGGAGCCGGGAGGCCACATCCCGGCGGTCGGTCGCCCTGGACCTCCGGAGGAGGCGGCCCGCCACCGCCTCGAACTCCTCCACCTTCTCCGCGGCGGGCTCCTCGTGGATCCGGAAGAGGAACGGGTCGCCGCGGCGGGACAGGAACTCCGCCACCGCGGCGTTCGCGACCAGCATGAACTCCTCGATGATCCGGTGCGACTCCCACCGCTCGGATGCCGCGACCGACACCGGCATCCCTCCCTCCACGGCCACCTTCGCTTCCGGCAGATCGAAATCCAGCGCGCCGCGGGCCGAGCGCGCCAGTGCGAGCCATCCGGCCGCGGTCGCCATGTTCCGGAGCATCGGTCCCGTCTCCGCTCCGATCCCTCCATCGGTCGGCTTCCGCCACGCCATGTCCCCGGCGGTGCCGGACAGGAACGCGTGAACCTCCTCGTAGGTCAGGCGCGCCCGGCTCCGGATCACCGAGGGGTAGAAGCGCGGGGCGCCGGTCGCCCCCCCCGGACGAATCGGGACCTCCACGTTCATCGTGAGGCGGTTTTTCCCCGGCTTCAGGCTGCACACGCCCTCCGACAGTTCGCGCGGGAGCATGGGAATGCACCGGTCGGGAAAATAGACGCTCGTGCCCCGGATGTACGCCTCCCGGTCGAGCGGGGACCGCGGTGAAACGTAGTGCCCCACGTCCGCGATGGCGACGTGAAGGCGGAAGCCGTCCCCCTCCGGCGACAGGCAGACGGCGTCGTCGAAATCGCGCGCATCCTCGCCGTCGATGGTGACGAACGGAAGGTCCCTCCGGTCCACGCGCGCCGGGGGACCGCCGGCCTCCCGCCGTTCGCCGCCTTCGAGGTGTTCCGGGTGGACCGACTGCGGGACGAGGGCCGCCTCCTTCGCCACGGGCTCCGGGAAGTCGACCGGGATCTCCAGGGTCGACAGGACGGCAAGGGCGATCGTCTCCATCGTGTGGGATTTTCCCAAGGCCCGCACGACGCGGGCCCGCCCCTCGCGCCCCCGCTCCGGGTAACCGGTCACCTCCGCGAGGACCAGCTCCCCCGGGTCCGCGCGGAATCCGTCGGGGAGGTCCGCCTCGAGGAGAAGGTCGGACTCCCTGTCGCGGAAACGGACGAAGGATCGATTTTCCGTGGGGGCGTATCGACCGACGAAGGACCGGATTCCCCTCTCCAGGATCCTCTCCACCCTCCCGTAGGGCGGGGCGGCCCCGCGCCGGCGCTCGATACGCACCACCACCCGGTCCTTGGGCCACGCGCCGGCCAGGGAGTGGCCCGGGATGCGGACCGCCTGGGCGGCAGGGTCCTCGGGGATGACGAGGGGGCGCCCCTCCCGGGTGAAGCGCAACCGTCCCTCGAAGGTCCGTCCGGCGTCCCCGCTTCGGCGGTCGGGCGCGCTCCCCGCCGTGGCATCGGACGCGGGGACCGGTCCCTTCCCGCGGAGAGGCTGCCTCCTCCCGCGCCTTCCGGCCGGTCTCCCGTCCGGTTCGAGCGCCTTCAGCGCGGCCTTGAAGGCTCGGCGCTCTCCCTTCTCGACGCCCGCCTCCCGGTACCACTCCTTGACGGTGGAAAGGCGCTCCCGCAGCCGTTCCGCGTTCTTCCGGAGCCACCGTTCCCAGTACGCCTGATCGCGCAACCGCTCGTTCTCCATCAAACGGATCTATCACTCATCATACCAGTGCACCGTCTCACAAATACCTTGGCATTCGAGCGCCGCTGCATCCGCTCCAGCTTCGTTGCACAAGTTCGCCGTACTCTCCCGGTACGCCTTCACTTGCGCGCCTTGCGGACGCGGCGCATCGACGCTCTCGGTGCTTCAAGCTATTTGTGAGACGGTACACCCGGCGCCGCGAAGATTGCCACCGGGGCGCAGCGGTGAAGTTCGGATCGGGTCGGTATTTTGGGTTTGCCGGAACGGGAGGTTTTGCTATACTTTTTGCCTTCCGCGCAAGGCGTGCCGAAGTGGCGGAACTGGCAGACGCGCCAGATTCAGGGTCTGGTGTGGGCAACCACGTGGGGGTTCAAATCCCCCCTTCGGCACCAGTCTTTTCCCAATGCCGTCCATGGGGATTTGAACGCGAGCCCGCCGCCGAGCGAGTAGCGAGGAGAAGCGCGACGCACGGGAGCGCGTCAGGCGGGCGAGCCGGCCGGAAGGGCGAAGGCCTGGCTGGCCGGAGCCTCATGGCAAATCCCCCCTTCGGCACTCACCTGATATTCACTTGCCTCAGGCGGTCGAATCCCCCCTTCCACCAATTTCCGGATTTGTACGGGCGGCTGGCCGCCCCGCTCACCCCTCCTTCACGTACTTGACGATGGCGAGGGCGATCTCGGAGGATCTCGCGCGTTTTTCACGATAGTAATGGATTATCTCCGTCAGGGTCCGCACGTCATCCAGCCTCTCGAGCTGCCGATCCACCTTCAAATCGGCATTGAGGAGCCGGTCCACCCGGTCGCCTTTATCTTCCATCCCTGGATGCCCCCTTTCCCTTGCGGAAGTCACGGCGATTGCGGGACCACGCCTCCTACCGCCTCTCCCTCGTCTCCCGCACGGCCGCCTGGCGGGCGGCGAGGGAAAAAGACGACGTCCCTTCGAGCGACTGCGCCTTTTTCCCCATCCGACGATCCCAGGATGTCCGGTACTCTTCCA
>JACRNP010000067.1 GCA_016234845.1 Deltaproteobacteria bacterium
CTCCATCCGGGACGGGTTGAGGTAGACGTTCACGGCGCGCTTCCGGCCGCCGACGATGGCGACCGCGCCCACGCCGTTCACCGTCTCGAGGACCTGCTTCACCTGGTCGTCGGCGATCTTGGTGATCTCCCGCAGGTCGCGGTCACCCGAGATGGCGACCGTCATGACGGGAGCGGCGTCGATGTCGAACTTGACGATGACGGGCGGATCGGTCCCGTCCGGGAGGTTCTTGATGATCGTCGCCACCCGGTCGCGGACGTCCTGCGCCGCCTCGTCCCCCTTCTTTTCCAGCAGGAAGCGGATGACGACGGAGGAGACCCCTTCGCGGGAGGTGGAGCGGAGCTCGTCGATCCCCGAGACGGTGTTGACCGCCTCCTCGATCGGCTTGGTGACGGTGGTCTCGATCTCCTCCGGGCTCGCCCCGGGGAGGGTCGTGGTGACGGTGACGATCGGTATGTCGATGTTGGGGAAGAGGTCGACGCCCAGCCCCTTCCAGGACGCGGCTCCCACCACCACCAGGAGCATCGTCAACATGGTGGCGAAGACGGGGCGGCGTACGCAGACCTCGGAAAGCCTCATTTGCGGTCACCCGGCTCGACGCGGACGCGGGATCCCTGGACCAGCTTGCCCGTTCGGGAGACCGCGACCAGCTCCCCGGCGGAGACCCCGTCGACGATCTCGATCCGCTCGCCCAGGTCGTCCCCGAGCCTGACCCGGCGCTCCTTCACGGCGCCGTTGTCCACGACGAAAACCTTCTCGATCCCGGCGAAGGTGACCACCGCCTGCTTGGGGACGCTCACGCCGTTTTGGTCCACGCGCAGCAGGATCGCCGCCTTGCCGAAGAAGCCGGACATGAGCTCCCGGTTGGCGTTCGGGAAGTTCGCCTCGACCTGGATCGCGCGGTTCGCCGCGTTCGAGGCGGGGGAGATCCGGCGGATCGACCCGCGGAACGTCTTCCCCGGGCGGCTGTCGACCGAGAGGTCCACGGCGAGCCCGGGCTTCAAGGACGCCGCGTACGCTTCCGGGACCTCCCCGAGCAGTCGGATCGGGTGGTCGTCGACGATCCGGAACAGCGGCGTGCCCACCTTCACGTACTCGCCCGCGGAAACCAGCCGCGCCTCGATGAAGCCGTCGATGGGGCTCCGGACGAGGGTGTCCGCGAGCTTCTTCTCCGAGAGCCCCGCCTGCGCGCGACGTGCCCGCAGGGTGGCGAGGAGGTTGTTCGCCTCCTCCCGGGCGGCCCGTACCCCCGCCTCGGCGACCAGGAACCGCGCCTCCGCGTCGTCGACGTCCTTCCGCGCGATCAGGTTCTTGGCCGCGAGGTCCTTCCTGCGCTCGAAATCCTTCCTCGCGTTGTCGAACTCGGCCTGCGCCCTGCGCACGAGCGACGTCTTCTCCACGTCCGCGCCTTCGGCGTCCGGGGCGATCCCGAGCTTCGCCGCGACCTGGGCCGCCTCGGCGCGCGCCTGGTCCCTCCGGAAGAGGAACTCGGACCGGACGAGGGACGCCAGCGTCCTGCCCCTGCGCACCGGGTCGCCGAGGTCCGCGTGGACCTTCTCCACCGTCCCCTCGACCTCGGACGACAGGGTGACCTGCTCCACCCCCGCGAGCGTTCCCACGAACTCGATCTTGCGGGGGATGGAGGTGCGCTCGGCGGCCGCGGCCGCGATCGGTATGGCTTCTCCGGGAGCCGCGGCCGCGCCGCGCGCCGCGTTGTCCTTCCCGGGGGCGCCGCCCTCCCGGCCCCCGCACCCGCCGCCGGATGCCAGGGCGGCGAGCGCGCAGAGCAGAAGCGCAAGAGGGGTCTTGGACGGGGTCGTCGACATCAGGATCTCCTTCGGGAGGGTTTCGCGGCGCGCCTCGGGGCGAGCGCCTGGGTCCAGTACGTCTCGGTCATCCGCGCCAGCTCCGGGAACGGCGCCTCGATCAGGCCGAGCATCTTGAGACGGGTGGTGCCGTAGAACGACCCGCGGAGCATCTCCGCGGTCCTGCGGACGGGAAACGGAACGTGGAGCGTGCCGTCCGCCTTCCCCCGCGCCAGCGCCCGGGTGAAGAGCGCCGAGATCCGGTCGAGCCGGGCCCGTTGGGGGGACCCGCCCGCGAAGTGCGTCACCGCGAGGTGGGCCGGGAAGTCCCGCTGGAGGATCAGGAACCGCTCCTGGTGCCGGGAAACGTAGTCGTACCAGAAGCGCGACAGGGCGCGGAGCGTCTCGCGGCCGTTCAGATTCCGGGCGAGCAGCTCCTCGATCCCGGAGAGGAATCCGTCGAGCGTCTCGTCGAACAGCGTGAGGAAGATCCCGTCCTTGCTTCCGAAGTGGTGGTAGAGCGTTCCCTCCGCGACCCCCGCCTCGCGGGCGATCTCCGAGGTCGTGGCGTTGGCGTACCCCTTCGCGGCGAAGAGGCGGCAGGCGGTCGAGAGGATCGCCCGGCTCCTGGCAGTGTCGGTCATTCGTCCACCTCCCCGGAGTCCCGGGTCATCCGCCGCGTCCCGCGGACGGGGCGGTCTGGTGCGCCGGCCGCCGGATCAGGAACAGCAGCGGCAGTACGCACGCCATCAGCACCGACAGGACGAAGAAGGCGTCGTTGAATCCCATCATCGTCGCCTGCCGGACGACCTGCCCGTAGATCCTCCCGAGCGTCACGTTCCCGGCGACCGCGTCGGGCACCCCGCGCGCCGGCAGAAGCGCCTGCCCTTTCGCCACGGCGGCCCGGAGCCCCTCGTCCATCGCGGTCAGGTGCTCCGTCATCCGGCTCTGGTGGACCTGGGCGCGGTGGGCGAACATCGTGGCGGAGAACGCCACGCCGATCGACCCCCCGAGGTTCCGGAGCAGGTTGTAGATGGAGGTGGCGTTCCCCATCTGCGGCTTCGGGATCGAGGAGAGGGTGAGCGTGGTGAGGGGGATGAAGAGGAGCCCCATCCCGAACCCGAGGTAGACGCGGGGTCCCAGCAGCGCGTTGAAATCCGCCGTCAGGGAGAAGTTCGACATGGTCCAGGTGGAGAGGGCGCACACCGCGACCCCGAGGAGGAGAGGGTATTTCGGGTTGTGCCTCCCGATGAATTTTCCCACCAGAGGCATCGTGACGAGCGTCGCGACTCCGCCGGGCGACAGGACCAGCCCGGCGAGCGTCGCCGTGTACCCGAGGAGCAGCTGGGCGTACAGCGGCAGGAGGACGATGCTCCCGAGCAGGTTGAAGAAGGCGACGAACATCACGACGTTGCCGGTGGTGAACGAGGCGTTCCGGAAGGCCCGCAGGTCCACCACGGGGTTCTCGGCGACGAAGAGCTCGACGATCACGAAGAGGAGCAGGGCCAGGGCGGCGACGGCGGCGAGGACCAGGATGAAGTCGGAATGGAACCAGTCCTCCCGCTGCCCCTTGTCCACGACGATCTGGAGCGCGCCGACCCAGACGGCGAGGAGGGCGATCCCCCAGGCGTCCGCCTTCTCCCCCCTGCGCTCCTTGAGGTACGGGGGGTCCTGGATGAACATCGAGACCATGGCGACGGCGAGCAGCCCGATCGGGATGTTGACGTAGAAGATCCACCGCCACGACAGCGTGTCCGTGATGTAGCCGCCCATCAGCGGCCCGGCGATCGGGCCGAACATGGCGCCGATGCCGAAGATGGCCATCGCCGTCCCGTGCTCCCGCGGCGGGAACGTTTCCAGCAGGATCGCCTGCGACATCGGCTGCAGCGCTCCGCCGCCGATCCCCTGCAGGACGCGGAAGAAGACGAGCATCCCCAGGCTGGTGGAGGAACCGCACAGCAGGGAGGCGAAGGTGAACAGCAGGACGGAGAAGGTGAGATACCGTTTCCGGCCGAAGGTCCGGGCGAGCCACCCGGTCATCGGGATGATGATGGCGTTGGACACGAGGTACGACGTGAGGACCCACGCCGACTCGTCGATGCCGGAGGAGAGGGAGCCGCGGATGTGGTCGAGGGCGACGTTGGCGACGCTGGTGTCGATGATCTCGATCAGCGTCGGCAGCATCACCGTGACGGCGACGATCCACTTGCTCGATCCGATCGCGCCGACCGCGTTGCCGAGCCGCCCTCCCGCCTCTCCGTTCACCCACTAGTGCCCCAATTCATGAATAGGACCGCATTCGAGTGCCGCTGCATCCGCCCCGGCTGCGTTGCGCTCCCTCACCGTACTCGCCAGTACGCCTCGGTCGCGGCGCCTTGCCGGATGCGGCGCATCGACCCTCTCGTTGCTGGCCATATTCATGAACTGGGGCACTCGCTACCGCACGAGCACCGTGGGAACGACCGACATCCCGATCCGCAGGACGTGGCCGGGGTCCTCGCCGCGCGACAGGACGATCTTCACCGGCACGCGCTGGACGACCTTGACGTAGTTCCCCGAGGCGTTCTCCGGCGGGAAGAGGGCGAAGGCGGAGCCGGTCCCCGCCATGATGCTGTCGACCGTCCCCTGGAACTTCCTCCCCTTGTACGTGTCCACGCGGATCTCCACTTCCTGCCCGGGGCGGATCCGCTCGATGTCCGTCTCCTTGAAGTTCGCCGCTGCCGGATGCGGGCCTCGCGCTGCTCCGCGACGGATCTCCGCTGGGAGAGGACCGCCTCCCGCTGGGCGATCGCCGCCCGCTGGGTGGGGATCGCCGCCTCCGCGAGCCGCAGCTCCTCCTTCGCCAGGTCGTCCTGCGCCTTCGCGACCTCCGCGTCGGTCACGGCCTTCTCGAACGCCTCGCGGCTGATCACCTGCCGGTCGGAGAGCTGCCTCATCCGCCCGGCGTCCCGGGACGCCTGGTCCTTCCGCGCCGCGGCGAGCGCGACCCTGGCGCGCGCCGCCTCGATGCCGGCGGACAGCTGCGCGATCTGCGCCTTCGCCCCTTCCAGCTCCTGGATCGCGGCCGTGACGTCCGACCGCGCCGCGGCGAGGTCGGCCCGGGCGGCGGAGAGGTCCGCGGCCCCGGCGGACACGGCGGACGCGGCGGCGTCCTCCCGGACCGCGAACGGCTCCGGGTCGATGCGGAGGAGTTCCTCCCCGGCCTTCACGGGCTGGTTGTCCTTCACCTTCACTTCGACCACGGTCCCCTGGACGCGCGCCGAGACCAGGTGGATCCGGCCGTCGACGTACGCGTCGTCGGTGCTCACGTGGGTCTGGCGGTACCGCCAGTAGGCGTACCCCGCGACCGCCGTCGCCGCGAGCACGACGAGGAAGACCGCGAGCGCCTTCCGCCGCTTTCCGTTCCCCTTCGCCGGGGGGGCGTCATCCGCGGTGGGCATGATCAGCGGCCTACCGCGCGCCGGAGGGAGGCGATGGAAACGGCGCGGTCGAACGCGGCGTTGACCGACTCCGTGTCGGAGCGCACCATCTGGGCCTGCGCGTCGATCATCTCGATGATGTCGCCGGCGCCCACCTCGTACCGCGCCGTGGCGAGCCGGAGGTTCTCCTCGGACGCTTCCCGCTCCTTCGTCCGGGCGGTCATCCTCTCCCGCGCCTCCCGGACGCCGTACGCGGACGATTCCACCTGGAGGCGGACCCGGCGCCTCGCCTCGGAATATTCATGGCCGACGGAGGAGGCGTTCGCCTGCGCCTCCCGGACCTGCTCCCGCGTCAGGAACCCGGTGAAGAGCGGCCAGGAAAGGGTGACGGCGGCGGAGTAGTTCTCCTGCAGCGGCGTCTCGTCGGCGGCGTACCCGTACCCCGCGGTGCCGACGAGAAACGGGAGATGCCCGGCCGACGCGGAACGGAGCGCCCCGGCGGCCGCCCGCTTCCTTTCGAGGAGGCCCTTGAGCTCCGGCCGGTTCCGCTCCGCCTCGGCGATCCAGTCGGCCAGGGTTCCCGGGAGCTCCTGATCCGGGAACTGCCCCGACAGCTCGAAATCCGCCGGTCCGTCGACTCCCATCCGCTGGAGGAGGGTGATCCGGGCCACGCGGAGGTCGTTCTCCGCCTGGCCCACCTGGGCCCGCGCGTCGTACAGGTTCGCCTCGGCTCGGACCACGTCGATCTTCGCCTTGACGCCGGCGTCGAAGAACGCCTGCGCCTGCCGGAGGAGCGACTCCCGCTGCCGCAGGTTCTCCCGCCGGTACTCGAGCGTCTTCCCGGCGCGGAGGACGTCGAAAAACGCCACCTTCGCGGCGAAGACGACGTCCTCGCGGACCGCTGCGGCGTTCTCCCGGCTCGCGGCCGCGTCGGCGTCCGCGCGCTCGACCGATCCGCCGGTCCGCCCGAAGTCGGAGATCGTCCAGCTTGCGTCCCCGCGGGCGAACTCGTTCGGGCTGGTGGTGCTCTTCTCCGTCGTGGCCGAAAACGTCCTTGCGCGCGAGTACCCGGTGGAGAGGGTCACGGCCGGGTACCACGCCGATTTCGCCTGCCCCTTCCGGGCCGCGGCCGCCGCGGCGTCCGCATCGGACTGCAGGATCAGCGGGTGGTTCTTCCGCGCGGCGGCGGCGACGTCCTCGACGGTCCACGCCGCGTGGCCCGCCGGCGGCGCCGGCGGCGGCGCGGCGGCGTTGTCGGCCCCGGCGCCGGGAGACGCGAGGGCCGCCAGCAGGAGGATGGAGACGAGGGGACGGATCCGGGCGCGAGAGGTCACGATAGCCTCCGGGGAACAGAGCCGAGTGAGCGCTCAGTCGGGATTTTTCCATCGTAGAGGGATCGGAACGCCCCTGTCAAGGGGTGCGGGAAGGCCGCGGCCTACCGGGAGGGGGAGCTCCTCCAGGGAAGCGGGAGGAGCAGGGCGAAAAGGGCGGCCAGTGCGGGAAGCCCGTTGATGAGGTGCGTCGCCGCGGGGACGCCGTACCGGTCCGCCACCGCGCCCAGCAGCGTGACCCCGACGCCCCCGGTGCCGATGGCGAACCCGGCGATCGCGCCCGACGCCGTCGCCATCCGCTTCGGGAAAAGCTCCTGCGCCATCACGATCGTGACCGAGAAGGTGGAGACGATCGTCCCTCCCAGGAGCGCCGCCATCGCGAAGACGTGCCACCCGGTGGCGCGGAGGAAGAGGAAGATCAGCGGGATCTGCAGGACGGTCGACGCGAACAGCAGCTTGCGGTGCCCGAACCGGTCCGCCAGCGGCCCCCCGACGACCGTCCCCACGGTCCCCGACCCGAGGAAGAGGAAGAGCAGCGTCGCGACGTACGCCGGGTCGCTCCGAAGCTGCGCCCGGTAGAGGAACGGGATGTAGGTGGCCAGCCCGAGCTGGGTCCAGGACCGCAGGACCACGACCAGGATGATCAGGGTCACCGC
>JACRNP010000068.1 GCA_016234845.1 Deltaproteobacteria bacterium
ACGCCGAGGTAGCTGGGGCAGATCGCCGCGTGCTCCCTCGAGGATCCCTGCCCGTAGGAGAGCGCCCCGACGACGACGTTGTGCACGCCCTTCGCCTTGTTCTCCAGTGCCCGGCGGCTGAACGAGGCGTCCACGCCCTCGAAGACGTACTCGGCGTACTTGGCGATGTTGGACCGGTACTTCAGCCGCGCGCCCGCCGGCATGATGTGGTCGGTGGTGATCTTGTCGCCGACCTTCAGGGTCACCTCGCCGCGGATCGTCTCCGGCAGCGGCGCGCTCTCGGGCGGCTTGCCGATGTTCGGCCCGCGCCGGACATCGACTCCCGCGCCGTTCTCCGCGGGCGCGAGGACCATCGAGTCGTCGATGAGGAACTTCTTCGGCACCTTCACGTTCGGGTACTCGATGCCGAGCTTCTCCGCCACGTCGCGGGGGTCGGACATCTCGCCCGTCCGCGCGCACGCCGCGGCGGTCTCCGTCGACACGAGGAAGATCCCGGCGTCCTTGGTCCCCGACCGCCCCTCGAAGTTCCGGTTGTTCGTCCGGACGGACACGCCGCCCGACGGGGGGGCCTGTCCCGCCCCGATGCAGAAGCCGCACGCGGTCTCCAGGATCCGCGCGCCGGCCCCGACCAGCGTGGCGACGCTGCTCTCCTTCGCGGCCATCTGGAGGACCTGGCGGGAACCGGCCGCCACGCCGAACGACACGCCCGTGCTGATGGTCCGGTCCTTGAGGATCCTGGCCAGGGTGGTCACGTCCTTGTAGGATGCGTTCGTGCACGATCCGACGAGCACCTGGTGGACCTTCTTGCCGGCGATCTCCTTCACCCGCTTCACGTTGTCGGGGCTGTGCGGCATCGCGACCATCGGCTCGAGCTCGGAGAGGTTGATGTCGATCACCCGGTCGTACTTCGCGGATGCGTCCGCCTTCAGCTTCTTGTAGACGTCCTCGCGCCCCTGGGCTTTCAGGAACGCCTTGGTCACCTTGTCGGAGGGGAAGATCGAGGTGGTGACGCCGAGCTCGGCGCCCATGTTGGTGATGGTGGCGCGCTCGGGGACCGACAGCGTCTCCACGCCCTCGCCGCCGTACTCCACGATCGACCCGACGTTCCCCTTCGTGGTCATGATCTCGAGGAGCTTGAGGATCACGTCCTTGGCCGCCACCCAGGGGCGGAGCACCCCGGTCAGGTTCACCTTCACCACACGGGGGTACGTCATGTAGAACGGGCCGCCCGCCATCGCGACGGCGACGTCCAGGCCTCCCGCGCCGATCGCCATCATCCCGATGCCGCCGCCCGTGGGGGTGTGCGAGTCGGACCCCAGGAGCGTCTTGCCGGGGGCGCCGAACCGCTCCACGTGCACCTGGTGGCAGATGCCGTTCCCCGCGCGGGAGTAGAAGATCCCGTGCTTCGCGGCCACGGTCTGGAGGTAGAGGTGGTCGTCGGCGTTCTCGAACCCCTCCTGCAGCGTGTTATGGTCCACGTAGGAGACGGAGATCTCGGTCTTGACCCGGGGAACGCCCATCGCCTCGAACTGCAGGTACGCCATCGTTCCCGTGGCGTCCTGGGTCAGGGTCTGGTCGATCCGGACGGCGACCTCCTTGCCGGGCTTCTTGTCCCCGGCGACGTAGTGCGCGTCGATGATCTTCTGGACGATGTTCTTTCCCACGCGAATTTCCTCCCCTTGATGGATGGAATGGATCTCCTGGCGCAACGACGAGGGTGATGTCGACAGTATGCCTTCGGAAAGCCGGAACATCATACGAAAACAGCCCCCCGAAATCAACCGCCCGGACGGACACCGCGACGAAAGGGCGCGATGGCCCGCGCGGTGGGACGGGGCGAAGCGCCCTGCCGGTCGCGCAAAAGGGTGCGGCCCGGGGGTTCCCCCCGGGCCGCCGGGATTTTCCGGTTCCCCGCGCCGTCTACTGCAGCGGGTCGTACCCCCCGCCCGCCTGCGGGTTGTAGTTCGTCGCCGCCCGCACCCCCGCCGGCCGGTTGGCCAGCAGCGCCGCCGGCGTCGGGAGCGAGCCGGACGGGCTCGTCGTGTTGTTGTACAGGGCCTCGTACGAATCCATCAGGAGCTGGAGGATGTACCGGTAGTTGTGGGTCGCCGCCGTCGTGTTCGGGTGCCCGATCTGGGACGTCGCGGCCGCGGGGAGCCCCTTGATGACGTACTGGATGTTGAACGCCGCCTTCAACTGGGGGCGGTTCCAGGCGGTGTAGGACGACGTCGTCCCCTTGGTGAAGAAGTAGGGGTAGCTCAGGTCGTTGTAGGTGATGTTGTTGTTGTCCAGCAGCGAGATGAGCAGGTCCTCGACCCCCGCGATCTCCTTGGCGATCCCTTCCACCGTCCCGTCGAGGTCGTAGTCCGCCGTCGGGTCGAAGACCGAATCGCGGAAATCGTGGAACTGGCCCGCGGAGTTCGTCGCCGGGACTCTCCCGTTGTGGCACGAGGAGACATTGCACGAGGAATTGTTCACCACGGACTCGTCGGTCGAGAGGATCTTCCACGTGTGGCCGCCGATCCCCGCGGTCGAGCTCGTGGCCATGTGGCAGCCGTTGCAGTTGGACTGCTGATGGGCGGTGATATAGCCGTACTGCTTCGGCACCGCCGTGCCGGTCGTGTTGTCCGTGTATTCATACCCGTTGCGCGCCCACAGCATCGCGCCCGTCCCGAGGTAGTGCGGATTCAGGAACGATCCGGTGACGGTCGTCCCCGAGGCGATCCGGCGCTTGAACAGCGTGAAGCCGGACTCCCGCCCCTGGTGGCAGAAGATGCAGATCGTCTCGTTTCCCGCAGCGGTCGGAACGTCGGTGTTGTCGAGGAAGACGTTCCCCTGGAACGTGACCTGGGTCGAGGAGTATTTGCTCATGACGACCGGTTTGCGGGTGTTCTTCGTGTTCCCCACGGCATCGGCGTGCGGATTGTGGCAGGTGATGCACGTGACGGTCACGTCCCCGAAGAGCACGGGAGCGGAGGAGGTTCCTTCCACGTTGTCCTGGTACGCGATCGAGGCGATCCCGTGGTGGCACTTGTAGCAGGAAGTGTTGTTCACGGTCGAGGTCCCGCTCAAGTAGGACCCGTTCCGCGTGGTGTTGGCCGACACGGCGCTCGCGGTGGCCAGCGCCATGTCCCACGGGTACGTGCTGCGATGGCTCTCGGGGGAGGGGTAGGCGGCGCCGTTGTCCATCGTGTAGGCCCCCGGGTTCGCGGAGAACTCCGCGAAGGCGGCGGCGTTCCGGTCGCCGTGTCCCGATGCGGTCCACTGCGTCCAGACGTCCGTGTTGTGCGTGGCCGTCCCCTCGTACTTGTACACCCCTCTCGCGTGGCAGGCGGCGCAAAGCCGATCCGGGTAAATCTCGTTGTTCGCGCCGACGACGTTGGTGTAATCGATCGTCCCGTTCGATTCGACCGCCCCGTTCGGCTGGTAGATCAGGTTGAAGGAGGTCAGGTTCACGCGGGGCGCGGCGACGTTGTCGGTCTGGGCGCCGCGCACGTTGTCGACCAGGTAGTTCCGGAACTTCGGGAAGAGGACGGACGCGGCCCTCTGCGGTATCGCCACGTTGTCGGCCGGATCGTGCCCGTTGTGGCAGGAGCCGCATCCGACCTCCGGGGTCGGCATGTTGTCCGGGCTGGGCGACGTGAGCGCGCCGGTCGAAGCGTAGGTGAACGTGTACGTCGAATTGTGGCAGCGGGAGCACTCCTCGGTCCGTTGCGCCCTGCTGACCGGGGTCACCCCATCCGGCCTGAAGATCGGCGTACCCGACGAGGTGGCCTGGGCGGTCCCCGCGTCGACCTGAAGGAAGAACTTTTCCGGACTGCCGTTCGGGTTCCCGTGCGCCGTGGAGGCGAACCCGGTGAAGGCGGCGCTGCCGCTCCCGTGGCACAGGGAATTCGCGCAGCCGGCCATGGACGGGCTCGGGTACGGGATCGGGCCCACACCCCAGTGCTCCGCGCCCCCGCCGTGGCAATCCTCGCACTGGGCGGAGGTCCGCGCGGTGTGGACGGCGCCGGCCCAGGTGGTCGAGATCGTCTGGCCAAGGCTGTCCGCCGTCACGGCGTGGCAGGTGCCCGTGCATTGCGCCGACCCCACCCTGCCGGGTTGGCTGACGGTGGCCAGATCGAGGGATGTGCTCTTGTCGGTTCCCCAGCAGCCCGCCAGCACGGCGGACAACGCCAGGACGGAGACGACGAACAGTCCGTGGTGCCGTTTCATATCGCGAAGCCTCCCTTCCTTAATGGCATTTCACACAGGTGCGTTGGCCTGCCGCCTTGTTGAGTTTTCCCTGGATCGATCCCCAGTTGTCGGGGTGGGGGTTTACCCTCAACCCCGATTTCGCGCTGTGGCACTTCAAGCACGTCTCCCCGTCCGAGTGGCACGACTGGCAGGTGGGGAGGTTCCTCCGCGCTTCCCTCGCGTGCGAGCCCGACCAGACGTGGCTCGGAAGGACCGAATTCGGATGGCACGTCAGGCAGGAATCGGGGGGGAACGTGGAATGCGCCGGCCCGCCGCCCACGGCGGGGCGATCCGACCATCCTTTGCGGTGGGACTGGAACATGAGATCCTGCGGCTGGAACCGGGCGTGGCACTCGGAGCAGAAGGAAGCCGGGTGGCACCGCTGGCACGAGTTCGGGCTGTCGAACGCCGCGATCGGGTGGACCTCCAGGAAGGAGCTGCGGTGGCTCTTCGGCTTGTAGTTCGGCCCGCGGTCCTGCGAGACGTGCAGCCCCGCGTCGATCCCCCCGCCGAAGTGGCAGTCCGTGCAGTACGACCGGTCGTGGCAGTCCGCGCACGGCGCGTCCGGCTTCACCGCGATCACTCCGTGCTGCGCGTTCCACGCCCCCTGGTGGTTCGGCGACACGTTCGCGTCCCGGTGGCACTCGGTGCACTCCCGGATCTTGGCGTTGCTGTATGCACGGTGGTCCTCCCGGGCGTACAGAAGCGTGGCGCTGCAGACCAGGGAGACGACGAGGAAGAGGAAGATAGGTTTTTTCACGCCGTTCCCTCCTTCAGAAGGACACGTTCAGGGCCAGGCGGCCCCGGACGTCCCGGCTGTACTGGTCGCTGATCGTGTCCTCGATCCGCGCGGACGCCGAGACGTTCTTCCGGATCCTCGCGTCAACGCCGGCCCAGATCCGCGTCGCGTCGTCGTGGCCCGTCATCAGCTCGCGCCGGAAGCTGTCCCGCTGGAGACCCGCGGAGAGAAGGAAATCCTTCCTCACCACGAGGTCCCCCGACAGCTCGAACCCCGCCAGGTTCCCGCCCGTTCCCACGCGCCAGATCCCCGCGCCGTAGACCGACACCCCGTCCGACGGGCGGTACCGCACCCCGCCCTCCCCCGCGTTCGCCTTGTCCCCGCCTCCGTAGCTCTCGTTCCGGTATTCGCCGGAAAGCGTCACCTTCGGAGTCCACTCGTAGTCCGCCCGCAGCAGAACCTCCTGGTACCGGTCCACCGCGAACACCGAGAAGATCGACGTCGCCTCGAACACCGGGATGGACCGGAAATATTCCGCGTTCAGCACCACCTTCGGGAAGAAGGCGCTGCGGCCCCCCAGCTGGATCTCGCCGAACACCTCCGAGAGCACGTCGTACCGCAGGCGGGTGTACAGCTCCCCGTATTTGCCGACCCGCTTGCTTCCCGACATCCCGACGAGCTCCTTCGCCAGGTCGTTTTCGTCGTAGGTGAGGTAGTAGGAAAGGTCGAGATGGGCGTCCGGGAGGTTCATGAGGCTCGCCTGCGCGGCGAATGCCGCATCGCCCCGCTTCGTGGCTTCCCCCGTGGTATCGAACAGCACGTTCCGCCCTCCCACCAGCGTGAAAGCGACCGGACCGGCGATCCGCGTGTCGACCCGGGCCCCGTCCACGATTCCGGACCCGGCGCTCACGAAGAAGAACTGGCGACCCACCCGGACATCGGTCGACTTCACCGCGCCCCGCTTGTCCAGGTACAGGTAGTACAGGCGGCCGTCGACTCCGTCCCCCTCCTCCACGTCCCCCGAAAGGCGGCCGTAGCCGGTCACCTGAACGGTGTCTCCCTTGTCGAACTGCCGGGCGGATGCACGCACGTACTGGGCGAGATCGAAGTGGTCCACCCCGAACTCGTCGGAGAACCACATCGCCTGGGTGGAGGCCTTCCCCCCGAATGTGACCGCGCGGGCCGACGGAACGACCGCGGCGAGGATGAAGAGCGCGACGAGAGGTGCGAGGGTGCGCCTGTTCATTCGACCGACCCCCTTTGGATGACTACGTTCGCTTTCCCGATGATTGCCGTCCGGGGCACCAGGGTGGCATCATTGACCTTATCGGCCGATGGCGACAATTCTTCAGTCATTTTCCCCCGCTGGCGGGAGCCAGCCCTGTTATCACCACTCATTCTTGTTACGTATACTGTCGACAGAATGTTACACGATTCGGCGGGTCCCCGGATACCGTTTTTCGCCCGGGAACCGGGGGAACGGGGCGCCCTTTCCCCTTTGCGGCCGCCGGGCTCCTCTCTATAATGAAAAGTTCCTCCCCTTCATCGCCTGGAACCGGGGGAGATCGCCGCGCAACGAGGAAAGGAGGCCGTTCATGCACCGGGAGTATCCGAAGGACGTCAAGCTCAAGGACGGTACCAAGGTCACCCTCAAGCCGTTCGAACGGAAGGACAAGGACGCCCTGTTCACCTTCTTCCAGCGCCTGCCGGAAGGGGACCGGCTCTTCCTCAAGGACAACGTCGCCGACCCG
>JACRNP010000069.1 GCA_016234845.1 Deltaproteobacteria bacterium
GGTCCGGGACACGCTCGACCGGCTGCTGGAGATCGAGAAGAAGGCGCAGGGGGCGATCCGCTCCGACGCCCCGGTCAAGGCGGAGGACGTGAACAAGGCCGCGCCGGCTCCGCCTGTCGTAAAGTAAATCGCGCACCGCCCGATGCGGGAGTGACGTAGCGGGGGGTTCCTCGTGCCCCCTCGCTCTTTGGTTGCGGGGATACCCCGGCGGCGCGAAGCTCGTATCGGGGCAGGGGGCCCCATACCTTCCGTAGGAGGGGTACCCCACCGATACGGATTCGGCGGTGGGGCAGCGTATGGAGCGAGGCAGAGATTGCGTCGAGCGGAATCCGCAGTGAGCGGGCGGAGGTCGCGAACGTCCCCGAGAGGAAGCCCCCCGCGAGGAACCCCGCATCGGCATGCGGGCGTTCTTACCGGCCGAGGTCGCCCGAGAGGATGTACTCCTTCGCGCTGTTGACGGCGGTGGCGGCTTCCCCCGCCCCGGCGGTGATGAGGAGCACCTTGCCGGGGTAGGTCACGATGTCCCCCGCGGCGTAGACGCCGGGCAGGTTGGTGGACATGTCGGGAGCCACCCCGATCCCGCTCCCGACGATGTTCAACCCCCACTGCCGGAACGGCTCCATGTTCGTCAGCATGCCGATCGACAGGACGATGTCGTCCACCTCGAGGGTCTCCTCGAGCCCGCTTCGCTCGTTCCAGATGACCGCCCCGGTCACGCGGTCGTCGCCCAGCACCTCCTTCAGCGTGTAGTACGGGTATCTCACCCGGACCCCGGAGGAGAGGAGCCGGTGGACCATCGCCTCGTGGGCCTGCCACTTGTACATCCGGTGGCACAGGGTGACCTCGGCCGCGATCCCGTCGAGGGAGAGGGCCCAGTCCACCGCGCTGTTCCCCCCTCCGACGATCAGGACCCGCTTTCCCCGGAGCGGCTCGAAGGAGTTCAGGTAGTAGTGGATCCCCTGCCCCTCGAAATCGATCAGGTGCGGTATGTCCAGCTTCCTCGGGACGAACGCGCCGCACCCGGCCGCGATGATGGCCGTCTGCGTGTAGTGTGCGCCCGCCGGGGTCGAAAGCTCGATCACCCGTTCGTCGAGGACGCGGAGTCCCGTGACCCGCTCGTCGAGGACGACGGTCGGCTCGTACTGCATCGCCTGGGCGGCGAGCTCGCGGATAAGGTCCGCGGCCACGATCCTGCGGTGGCCCGCGACGTCGAAGATCTCCTTCTCCGGGTACATGGAGATCAGCCGCCCGCCGACCTGCGGGTACGTCTCGATCAGCTTGGTGCGGCACTCCCGCAGCCCCGCGTAGTAGGTCGCGTAGAGACCCACGGGTCCGGCGCCGACGACCGTGATGTCGTAGAAATCCCTCTGGAGGACCATCCCGGCACAATCATATCTCAAAGTTCGGCGGAACGCCTCATGGCGGGGCATCGAAGACGGAATGATGGGCGTATCCCGAAGTCGTATGATATATAGTATCAATTTGCCATCCCGCCGTTCCGGAGCAGCATGAATGGAGTTGAGGGACATGAAGCACCTTGCGCGTGCGTGGAAGCGGGGGACCGACTTCCTCGGGACCCGGTACGCGATCATGTGCGGTGCGATGACGTGGGTCTCCGAGGCCAACCTCGTGGCGGCCATTTCGAACGAGGGGGGGTTCGGCGTCCTCGCTGTGGGAAACATGCCCCCGGACCTGCTCGCGCGGGAGATCGCGAAGACCCGCGAGAAGCCTGCTCGCGCGGGAGATCGCGAAGACCCGCGAGAAGACGCGGAACCCGTTCGGCGTGAACCTGATCACGGTCGCTCCCGCCTTCAAGGACCACGTCGAGGTGGTGATCCGCGAGAAGTGCCCGTACGTCTTCTTCGCGGGGAGCATACCGTCCGGGCGGGACATCGCGGCGGTCAAGGCGGCGGGGCTTTCGCTCGTCTGCTTCGCCCCGGTCCTTTCGCTCGCGAAGCGGCTGATCAAGCAGGGGGTCGACGCCCTGGTGATCGAGGGGAACGAGGCGGGCGGGCACATCGGACCGGTGGCGACGTCGGTCCTGGCGCAGGAGTTCCTCCTGTCGGTCACCGAGGTTCCCGTGTTCGTCGCGGGGGGGATCGGCACCGGGGAGATCATCGCGCAGTACCTCTCCCTGGGGGCGGCCGGGGTCCAGCTCGGGACCCGCTTCGTCGCCGCGGAGGAGTGCGTGGCGCACCCCCGGTTCAAGGATGCGTTCATCCGGGCGGCGGCGCGCGACGCCATGCCCACCACGCAGTTCGACCCGTCCCTCCCCACGATCCCGGTCCGCGCGATCGTCAACGAGGGCACGAAGGATTTCAACCGGCTCCAGTTCGACCTGCTGGGCAGGGTGAAGGCGGGTGAACTGCCGCGCGAGGAGGCCCAGGTGAAGCTCGAGGAGTTCTGGGTCGGGGCGCTGCGGCGCGCCGTGGTGGATGGCGACGTGGAGCACGGATCGCTGATGGCGGGGCAGAGCGTGGCGTTCGTGAAAAAAGTCCAGCCGGTCCGGGAGATCCTCGATGAGCTGGTGTCGGGAGCGGAGGCCGCGCTGGCCCGGATGGCGGGGGAGGGGTGATGTTCCGGATCATTCCGCGGGACCAGGAGTTCTTCGTTCTCTTCCAGAAGGCTTCGGAGAACATCGTCGACGGGGCGGTGCGGCTCAAGGACCTCCTCGAGCAGTTCGACGATCTCCGCGAGAGGGTCCGGAGGATCGAGGAGGTCGAGCACAAGGGCGACACCCTCACCCACGAGATCGTCAAGAAGCTGAACACCTCCTTCGTCACCCCGATCGACCGCGAGGACATCCTCGCGCTGGCGTCCTCCCTGGACGACGTGATCGACCTGATCGAGGCGGCGGCCACGCGGCTGCTGCTCTACAAGGTCACCGAGGCCACGCCGCACGCCAAGGAGCTGGGGTTCCTGATCCTCAAGTGCGTGCAGGAGCTGCACAAGGGGATCACGCACCTGCCGTCGTCGAAGGGACGGGACCACGTCTACGAGCATTGCGTCGAGGTCAACTCCCTCGAGAACGAGGCGGACCGGGTCTGCCGGGACGCGATCGCCTACCTGTTCGAGCACGAGAAGGACCCCGTGTTCATCCTGAAGTGGAAGGAGATCTACGAGACGCTCGAGACGGCCACCGACCGGTGCGAGGACGCGGCGAACGTGCTGGAAGGCGTCGCGCTGAAGAATGCCTGAAGGACCGGTCCTGCTGCTGGGGCTGGTGATCGTCGCCGCCCTGGCCTTCGACTTCATCAACGGCTTCCACGACACGGCGAACGCCATCGCCACCTGCATCTCCACCCGCGCACTCTCCATCCGCAACGCCATCGTCATGGCGGCGGGGTTGAACTTCGTGGGGGCGTTCATCTCCACACACGTCGCGACCACCATCGGGAAGGGGATCGTCGAGCCGACCCACGTCACCCAGATCGTCGTCCTGTCGGCGCTCGCGGGGGCGATCTTCTGGGACCTCCTCACCTGGCACTACGGGATCCCCGCCTCCTCCTCCCACGCGATCATCGGGGGGCTGATCGGCTCGGTGATCGCCGCGGAGGGGACCAGCCCGCTCAAGTGGAGCGGGATTTCGAAGATCCTGGTGGCCATCGTGGTGTCGCCCGTCACCGGGACGCTGGTCGCGTTCCTCATCATGGTCGCGATCTACTGGGGATTCCGGAACTTCCACCCGTCCCCGCTGAACCGGGCGTTCCGCCATCTCCAGGTCGGATCCGCCGCGTTCATGGCGTTCTCCCACGGCTCCAACGACGCGCAGAAGTCGATGGGGGTGATCACCCTCGCGCTGGTCTCCTACGGCGCGATCCCGACGTTCCACATCCCGTCCTGGGTCGTCTTCTCCTGCGCGGCCGCGATGGCGCTCGGGACCGCGATGGGAGGGTGGCGGATCATCAAGACGGTCGGGACCGACTTCGTGGAGCTGCAGCCGGTCCACGGCTTCTGCGCGGAGACGTCGTCGTCCGCGGTCATCCTCACTGCCACCGCGATGGGGATCCCGATCAGCACCACGCACGTCATCACTTCGGCCATCCTCGGCGTCGGGCTGTCCCAGGGGCGCAAGAAGGTGAACTGGGCGGTGGGGATCCGGATCGTGTGGGCGTGGATCCTCACGATCCCCGCGTCGGGCGCCGCCGGCTACTTCGCGTTCCGCATCCTTTCCCCCTTCCTCGTAAAACTGTAACCGTCGGAGGAACCGCATCATGATCCGGAAGATCCAGCATATCGGCATCGCCGTCAGGAGCCTTGCGGAGGCCATCCCCTTCTACCGCGACGTCCTGGGACTCACCCTCGTCGGGACCGAGGAGGTGGCCGACCAGAAGATCCGCGCCGCCATCTTCCGCGTCGGGGAGAGCACCATCGAGGTGCTCGAATCGACCGCCCCCGACGGCCCGGTCGGGAAGTTCCTGGAGCGGAACGGGGAGGGGATCCACCACCTCTGCTTCGAGGTCGGGGACGCCGCCGCCGCGCTGTCGCACGCGAAGGGGAAGGGGGTCCGCCTCATCGACGAGGCGCCGCGGGCCGGGGTCCACGGGACGCGGGTCGGCTTCCTGCACCCGAAGTCCACCTTCGGCGTCCTGACCGAGTTTGCGCAGGAAGGGGAAGGAGAAGGGGAGCATTGAGCGCCTTCCACCCGGAAGGGACGCCGCGCGCGCTCCTCCTGGTCTTCCACAACCACCAGCCGGTCGGGAACTTCGACTCCGTGCTGCGGGACGCCACGCGCGACGCCTACCTGCCGTTCCTCGCGACCCTGGCCGACTTTCCGTCCGTCAAGGCGACGATCCACTTCTCGGGGTGGCTCCTCGAGTGGATCGCGGACCACGCGACGGAGACGTTCTCGATCCTGCGCGATCTCGTCTCCCGCGGACAGCTCGAGGTCCTGGGGGGGGGGATGTACGAGCCGGTGCTGGCGCTCCTGCCGGAACGGGACCGGCAGGGACAGATCGGCGCGCTCTCCGGGCTCGTCCGGCGGAGTTTCGGCAAGGCGCCGGAGGGGATCTGGCTCGCGGAGAGGGTGTGGGAACCCGATCTCCCGTCGACGCTGTCGAAGGCGGGGGTGAAGTACCTGCCGCTGGACGACTACCACTTCATCCGCGCGGGCCTCTCGCCCGAGGAGCTCGACGGCTTCTACCTCACGGAATACAACGGCGCGGCGGTCCGGGTGTTCCCCGGGAGCGAGCGGCTCCGGTACCTCATCCCCTTCGGGGGGGTGGACGACGCGCTGGGGGAGGTCGAGCGGATCACCTCCCGCCGCGTCCCGTACCCGGCGGCGATCTTCGCCGACGACGGGGAGAAGTTCGGAGTGTGGCCCGGGACGCACAAAAGCGTGTACGCGGACGGGTGGCTTCGCCGCTTCTTCCAGGGGATCGTCTCCCGCGGCGACCGGTTCGCCACGATGACCCTGGGGGAGTATTCCGACGCGGCGCCTTCGCGCGGGACGGTCTACCTGCCCACCTGCTCCTACATCGAGATGGGGGAGTGGGCGCTTCCGCCCCGCCCCGCGGACCGGTTCGCGGAGCTGCTGCACGGCTTCCGTTCCGGGAGAAGCACCGAATTCAAGCCGTTCGTCCAGGGCGGGTATTACCGGAACTTCCTCCGGAAGTACGACGAGGCGAACCAGCTCCACAAGCGGATGCTGTACGTCAGCGGGCGCGTCGAGGCGGCGGAGCGCAAGGACGCTGCCCGCGGCGGGGAGGCGCGGGACTTCCTGTACCGGTCCCAGAGCAACGACGTCTACTGGCACGGGGTCTTCGGCGGGCTCTACCTGAACCACCTGCGGGAGGCGGCGTATTCGAACCTCCTGCGGGCCGAGGCGGCGGCGGACGCGGTCCTGCACGCCGGGAAACCGGGATGGACCGATTCGGTCCGGGGGGACATCGACCTCGACGGCGGAGCGGAGCTGCTCCTGAAGACCGCGGGGATCACGCTCCTCGCGCACGCGCACGACGGCGGGGCGGTCACCGAGATCTCGCTCCCCGCGCGGGGGGTGGCCCTGGGACACGTGCTGACGCGGCGGGAAGAGGGGTACCACGAGAAGTTCCGCCACGCCGCCGGCTCGTTCGACGGCTCCTCGAGCATCCACGACGTCCTCGTGTTGAAGGATCCCTCGGTGATCGAGGCCCTCGGGACCGATCCGTGGCAGCGCGCATCGTTCCGGGAATCGTTTTACCGGGAAGGGATCTCCCCGGAAGGGATCCTCCGGGGGGAGCGGGCCGCCTGCTCCACGGCGGGCGAGGAGGCGTCCTTCGCGTGCATCCGGAGGGGGACGCGCCTCTCTGCGACGTTCATCGTTCCCCTGGCCGGGGACGGCGCCGACCTGCTGCTCGAGAAGACGCTGACGCTCCGGGGCGGAGAAGAGGGGTTCGAGGCGTCGTTCCGGCTGGTCAACCGCGGGACGGGAGAGGCATCGGGCTTCCTCTGCTCGGAGTGGAACCTGAACCTTCTCTCCGGCAGCGGGCCGGACCGGTATTACGAGGGGATGGGAGATGCGCGGGAGCTGTCCTCGTCCGGCGTCGCCGGCGGGGTGCGCCGGTTCCGGCTGGTCGACGCGTGGCGGAAGGTCGCCGTCGCGGCGATCCTTTCGCGGGAATGCGCCGTGCTGCGGAACCCGGTCGAGACCGCTTCGCTCTCCGAGGCGGGGGCGGAGAAGATCCACCAGGGGGTCTGCCTCCGGATGCTGTTCCCGGTACGGCTGCCGCCCGGAGAAACTGAACGTTATTCAGCGAATTGGTCGTTCATTTCGATTGCTTGAGATTTTCCAAAACGGTATGTTATTGCAACGCGACTATTCCTGGGGGCTGTTCTGGACCCGCGAGGAGGGGAATGATGAGGGGACGGAGGACGTTGGGATTTGTGCTCGTTCTGCTGCTTGCGGCGAGCACGTCGTTCGCGGCCGGTTTCCGGCTGCCGGAGGCCGGGGTCAAGGCGATGGGCATGGGGTTCGCGTTCACCGCGCAGGCGGACGACCCGTCCGCGATCTACTTCAACCCCGCGGGACTCACGCAGCTGAAAGGGCAGAACGTGATGGTCGGATTCACGTACGTGCGCGAGAACGGCGGAGAGTTCACGGGGACGACGCCGGTGGACAACACCACCGCGATCAAGAGCGAGACGCAGAAAAGCCTCAACTTCTTCATCCCGAACGCGTACTACACGCGGACGACCAACTCGGGCAACGTCTCCTACGGCGTCGGCATCTTCGCGCCGTTCGGCCTGGGCCAGGAGTACAACGACAGGAACACCAGCATCTTCCGCAACCAGATCACGAAGATCGACCTGCAGACGATCGTGGTGAATCCCACGATCGCGTTCAAGGTGAACGAGATGCTGTCCGTCGGCTTCGGCATCGACTGGATGTACGGGAAGGCGGAGCTGGCGAAGACCCCGTGGAACTCGGCCCTCGGCGGCAATCTCTACAACCTGGACCTGGAAGGGGATGGGGATACCTGGGGGTATAACTTCGGGCTGCTCCTGAAGCCCACGGAGAATCTCCGGATCGGCGCCAACTACCGCAGTCCGTTCAACCTCAAGATCAAGGACGGGGACGTGGACATCCAGGCGATCAATACGACGGGAGTCGCCGCGCTGGGCGGGGCATCCGTATCCACGGCGTTCTTCGGGGGCGCCACGACATTCGCCACGAAGGGGGACGCCACCGTCGCCATGCCGGCCACGTTCGCCATCGGCGCCGCCTGCACGATGGGCAGGCTGACGGTTGCGGCGGACGCCGATTGGACGTTCTGGCACAGCTTCAGCAGCCTTCCGATCACCATCAAGGATACGCGGCCGCCGGTTCTCGTCAGCACCAACGCGGCGAAGAATTGGGAGGATGTCGTTGCGCTGCGTTTCGGCGCGGAGTACCGGGTCACCGATCCGCTCGCGCTGCGGGCGGGGTTCGTCTACGACCCGACCCCGGTGCCGGGATCCACGATCGGCCCCGAACTTCCCGACGCGACCCGCCTGAACTACATGGTCGGGGCGGGATACAAGTTCAACCGGTGGACGATCGACGCCGCCTTCATGTACATCGACAAGCAGGACCGGACGGTCGACAATCAGATCACGGCGGCCGGGACCGGCGCCAAAGGCACCTGGACCGGGAACGCCTGGCTCGCGGGTCTGGACGTCGGATACAAGTTCTAGCGCGCGATTCCGCTGTAGCGGGGCGCCCCGGGGAATGGGGCGCCCCCTTTTTTTTCTTGAATCCATATCCGTCTATCGGGTTTCTAATGGCGGAGGACACTCCTTCCCTTCGTCCCGGGGTTGAACCAGGAATGTCCCCTCTGTTGTTGAAATATCGCGGAAGGAGGAGCGCGCATGGCGGTCCAGGTGAAGGGCCCAGCGCCGGCGTTCGAGCTGGAAGGGGTGGTGGGGAAGGAGTTCAAAAAGGTCAAGCTGTCGGATTACAGGGGGAAATGGGTCGTCCTCTTCTTCTACCCGCTCGATTTCACCTTCGTCTGACCGACGGAGATCCTCGAGTTCTCCCGGCGGGAGAACGAGTTCGCTGCGGAAGGGGCGCAGATCATCGGCGTGAGCACGGACAGCAAGTTTTCCCACCTCGCGTGGGTCAACCACGAACTGGGGGAGCTTGCGTACCCGCTCCTCGCCGACCTGACGAAATCGGTTTCGAGGGAGTACGGCGTCCTTCTGGAGGAGGCGGGGATCGCCCTGCGCGGGACGTTCATCATCGACCCGGAAGGGATCGTCCGCGCGTCGATCATGCAGGATCTCCCGGTAGGCCGGAGCGTCGACGAGCTGCAGCGGCTGGTGTCCGCCCTGAAGACCGGCGAGCTGTGCCCGGTCGGCTGGAAACCCGGGAAACCGTTCTTAGGGAAATAACGGGAAAGCCCCCCGTGGCTTCATTCCTCGCGGGGGGCTTCCAATTTATAGGTTCGCCAGCTCCTTCTCGATGATCTGCACGTGTGTTTTCTCGAACCCGGCGAGGAAGTCGAACACCTTCTTCACATCGGGCTGCTTCGTCTTCGCGCCGGCCTCGGTGAACAGGTCGAACGCCTCCTTCTCCAGCAGCAGCGCCATCTCGAGCACTTCCCGCTTCGTCGAGATCCCGCGGATCTTCGCCAGCAGCTCCTTGTGCGTCTCCTGGACGAGCTCGTCGATGTCGGGGAGCCCCTCCTTGCCCAGGATGTCCTTGTAGGGAGCCCACATCTCCGACCGGACGTTCCGGTCGTAGAGGTCCTCCAGCGACAGGAAGTGGCCCTTCTCGTCGCTTGCCAGCTTGAGGATCGTCTCCTTCAGTCCCTTGTCGGCGACGATCCCGCCGGCGTGCTTGTAGAAGACGTACGCGGAGATCTCCGACGAGATCCCCAGGTTCAGGAATTTGAGCGCCTCTTCGCTGAATTGCATGGATGACGTCCTCCGGCGTTTGATGGGATTCTTCTACCACAACACAGCATCGGTCGGCCACCGGCCGACCCGCTACACCCCTCAGGAGCCTCCGTACCCGACGGTGACCTTTCCCTCCTCGACCATCACCGGCACGTCCCGCCGGCCCCCGGTCAGGGAGAGCATCTCCTTCATCGCCGCGGCATCCCTCTCGACGTTCCGGTACGCCACACCCGCTCCCGCCTTCTCGTAGTCCCTACGAGCGTTGGTGGTGTACGGTCAGCTGTCCTTCCCGAAGATCGTCACGAGGCGCGGCATATTCCACCTCCATCGAATACTGGTTGCCTGGTTCTCCCGCTTCGGCTTCGTCGCCTCGGAGGGCGGGGCTCCGTTCGTGGCTCGCCGTGCGATGAACCTGCACGGCTGCGCTTTACCTCACTGCGCCCCCCCTCCTGCGGCGCCCGAACGCCTTCAGGGGATTCACGATGAACAGGTGCTGCGTCCCCCGGTTCTCCCCGGGGACCTGCGCCCCCCCGGTCGTGATCTTGGAAAGCGCCGAGGCGAGCCCGAGCGGGTTGCGGGTGAACCCGGCGGCCGCGGCGTCGGCGTGGTACTCGCGCTGCCGGGAGATGCTCATCTGCAGGATCTTCGCCGCGAGCGGGGCGAGGATGGCGAGGAGGATGCCGAGGACGAGGAACGCCGCGTTCCCTCTCCCCCCGTCGCGGCCTCCCCCTGACGCGCGGCCGCGTCGGCCGTAAAAGGTTCCGCGCAGGAACATGTCGGAGAGGAGCGCGACGGCGCCGACCAGGACGGCGGCGCAGACGTTGTACAGCGTGTCCCGGCTCTTCACGTGAGCGAGCTCGTGGGCGATCACCCCCTGCAGCTCCTCGCGGTTCAGCCGCTCGAGGAGGCCGGTCGTGACCGCCACGCACGCCTCTTCCGGCCTCCGGCCGGCGGCGAAGGCGTTCATCCCCGGGGAAGGCATCACGTACACTTTCGGCATCGGGACCCCGGCCGCGATCTTCATCTCCTCGACGACGTTCAGAAGCTGCCGGTGCCGATCCGGGTCCGCGGCGGCGGCGTCGTGGATGGACAGGACGATGGAGGAGCCGCTGAAGTACGCCGTCCCTCCCAGGATGGCGCACAGCACCGCGGCGAGGGCGATGCCGGCGCGGACGTCCCCGTACGCCCCCCCGATGACCGCGCCCAGCAGGAAGAAGACCGCGAAGAGGAGGATGAACAGGAGAGTCGACATCCGGACGTTGTGCCGCCCGGCGTCGGTGAAGAGGAGCATGGGGACCGGCCGGAACGACGGTGCGGGGGCGTCGGCGCTTCCGACGAGGGAATTCGCCACGTTTCCCGGGGCGGCGTTCCCGGCGGGGAACGTCTCCCGGCAGAGGTAGCAGAAGGCGGCGTTCGGCGGATTGGCGGCGCCGCACTTCGGGCAGCCCCTCCCGCGGTCCACGGGGGCGCTTCTACCGGAGGCTTACTTTCGGGACTTCGCGGTCCGCCTCGCCCGCCTGGAAGTAGGCTTCCGCCCCGAAGTTGAACATGGAGGCCACGAAGTTGCTCGGGATCGCCTGGATCGCGTTGTTGTACGTCATCACCGAATCGTTGTAGAACTGGCGCGCGAAGGAGATCTTGTTCTCCGTGCCGGTCAGCTCCTCCTGGAGGGAGGCGACGTTCCGGTTCGCCTTCAGGTCCGGGTAGCTCTCCACTACCGCGAAGAGGCTCTTGAGCGACTCGGTCAGGACGTTCTCCGCCTTTCCCTGGGCCGCCGGCCCCCGCGCCGAAACGGCCGCGCCGCGGGCCTCGATGACCTTCGTGAGCGGCTCCTGCTCGAATGACATGTACCCCTTCACCACCTCCACGAGGTTGGGGATGAGGTCGTGCCTTCGCTTCAACTGAACATCGATTTGCTGCCAGGCGTTTTTCAGCTGGTTGCGGAGGCGGACGAGCTTGTTGTAGGAGGCGACGAACCAGCCCACGACGATCACGATCAGGATGAGAGGCACGTACGCCATGACGGCCCTCC
>JACRNP010000070.1 GCA_016234845.1 Deltaproteobacteria bacterium
CCGGGTCGTCCATCACCTGGCACCCGGGGAAGTTCGCGATCAGCTCCCGCGCCTTCTCCCGCGTGATCTTCCTCGCGAACTGCGCGTTGATCGAGATCGAGTGGGCGGTCAGGACCGGCACGCGCACCGTGGTGCAGGTGACGCGCAAGTCGGGGATCCCCATGATCTTGCGCCCCTCGTTGGTCATCTTCATCTCTTCCTTGGTGTAGCCGTTCTCCAGGAAGGCGTCGATGTGCGGGATGACGTTGAAGGCGATCTGGTGCTTGAACGCCGCCACCTCCAGCGACTCGCCCTTCGCAAACGCCTTCGTCTGCGCGATCAGCTCCGCCATCGCCTTGGCGCCGGCCCCCGAGGTGGCCTGGTATGAGGACGCCACGACCCGCGTCAGCGTGCCGAAGTCGTGCAGCGGCTTGAGCGGCATGATCGAGATGATCGTCGTGCAGTTCGGGTTGGCGATGATCCCGCGCTTCGTGTACATCCCGATCGCTTCCGGGTTGATCTCCGGCACCACCAGCGGGATGTCCGGCTCCATCCGGAACGCGGAGGAGTTGTCGACCACCACGGCGCCGGCCGCCCACGCCGCCGGGGCGAACTCCTTGCTCCGCGACGCGCCCGCCGAGAACAGGGCGATGTCGATCCCCTGGAAGGCGTCCTTGGAGAGAAGCTCCACGGGGAACTCCTGTCCGGCGAACTTGAGCTTCTTCCCCACCGACCGCTCGGATGCGAGGAGCCGGAGGTTCTTGATCGGGAATTTCCGCTCCGCGAGGATCTGCAGGAACACCTCACCCACCGCCCCGGTCGCACCGGCGACGGCCACGTTGAACCGCTTGCCGCTCATCGCGTCACCCCTTTGGACAATTTCCGGACGGCGTCCCGGACCCGCTCGCCCATCTCGGTCGTGCCGACCTTCTTCCCCTCGCCTTCGCGGAAGATGTCCCCGGTCCGGAATCCGTCGGCGAGGACCCGTGTGACCGCGCCCTCGATCCAGGCGGCCTCCCCGGGCATGTCAAACGAATATTTTAGCATCATCCCGACGGAAAGTATCGTGGCCAGCGGGTTGGCGACCCCCTTCCCCGCGATGTCGGGCGCGCTGCCGTGGATCGGCTCGAACAGCCCCACCTTGCCGCCGAGCGACGCGGAGGGGAGCATCCCGATCGAGCCGGTGATCATCGACGCCTCGTCGGTCAGGATGTCGCCGAACAGGTTCGTGGTCACGATGACGTCGAACTGGCGCGGGTTGCGGATGAGCTGCATCGCGCAGTTGTCCACGAGCATGTGGGAGAGCGCGACGTCCGGGTACTCCTTCGCCCCCACCTCGGAGACGACCTTGCGCCACAGCTCGGTCGCCTCCAGGACGTTCGACTTGTCCACCGACATGACCTTCCGGGTGCGCTTGCGCGCCAGTTCGAAGGCGACCCGGGCCACCCGCTCGATCTCCGGGCGCGTGTACACTTCCGTGTTGATCCCGGTCTCCACCCCGTTGACCATGGACACGCCCCGCGGCTCGCCGAAGTAGATCCCGCCGGTCAATTCGCGCACCACCATGAGGTCGATCCCCTCGACCAGCTCCCGCCGCAGCGGGGAGGCGTCGAGGAGGGGCGCGAAGACCACCGCGGGGCGCAGGTTGGCGAACAGCCCCAGCTCCTTCCTTAAGCCCAGGAGCGCCCGCTCGGGACGGACGGCGAACGGGAGGACGTCCCATTTCGGGCCGCCCACCGCTCCCAGCAGCACCGCGTCGGACGCCTTCGCCAGCGCCAGGGCGTTCGGGGCCATCGGGACCCCGTGCACGTCGTACGAGGAGCCGCCCAGCAGCTCCTCCTGCGTCTCGAACATCTTCCTCCCGGCGATCTCCTCGAGGGTCCGCAGGACGGCAAGCCCCTCCCGCACGACCTCCGGGCCGATCCCGTCGCCCGGGAACACGCAGATCTTCTTCGCGGCCATCAGCTCCCCTTCTTCCGGGTCTTGATGTAGTTCAGCAGGCCCCCGGCGGCGACCAGCTCCTGCATGAAGGGGGGGATCGGGGAGAACCGGAACTCCTTCCCCTTCGTCTCGTTCCGCAGGATCCCCTTCTCCATGTCCACGGAGATCCGGTCCCCCGTCTCGATCGCGTCGACCGCCTCCGGCGCCTCGAAGATCGGCAGCCCCATGTTGAAGGCGTTCCGGTAGAAGATCCGCGCGAACGACCGGGCGACGACCGCCGAGGCGCCCGACGCCTTGATGGAGATCGGGGCGTGCTCGCGCGAGGAGCCGCACCCGAAATTCTTCCCCGCGACGATGAAGTCGCCCGGGGACACCTTTCCGGCGTACGACGCGTCGATGTCCTCCATGCAGTGCCGCGCCAGCTCCGCCGGGTCGGAGCTGTTCAGGTACCGCGCGGGGATGATGACGTCCGTGTCGACGTCGTCCCCGTACTTCCACGCCTTTCCCGAAAGGATCATGGGAGCTCCTCCGGCCCGCCGATCCGCCCCAGCACCGCGGACGCCGCGGCCACCGCGGGGTTGGCGAGGTACACCTCGCTCTCGGGGTGTCCCATGCGCCCCACGAAGTTGCGGTTGGTCGTCGCGATCGCGCGCTCCCCCTTGGCGAGGATCCCCATGTGCCCGCCCAGGCACGGTCCGCACGTGGGGGTGGAAAAGGCCGCCCCCGCCGTGACGAACGTCTCCATCAATCCTTCCCGCATCGCCTGCAGGTAGATTTCCTGGGTGGCGGGGAAGATCAGCATCCGCACTCCGTCGTGCACCTTGCGCCCCCGGATCACCTCGGCGGCCCTGCGCAGGTCCTCGATCCGGCCGTTCGTGCACGACCCCACCACGACCTGGTCCACCGGCACGTTCCCCACCTTCGACAGGGGGCGCGTGTTCTCCGGCAGGTGCGGGAACGCCACGACCGGCTCGAGCGCGGACATGTCGACGGATAGCTCCTCCGCGTACCTTGCGTCCCGGTCGGCGGTCACGACCTCGTATTTGCTCCTCGGCCGCGCGTCGGAGTACGCCTTCGTGATCCCGTCGAACGGGAAGATGCCGTTTTTCGCCCCCGCCTCGATCGCCATGTTGGTGATCGTGAAGCGCCACGCCATCGGCAGGTGCGCAAGGCCGTCCCCCGCGAACTCCATCGCCCGATAGAGGGCGCCGTCGACGCCGATCTCGCCGATCAGGTGGAGGATCACGTCCTTCCCCTCGACCCACTTCCCCGGCTTCCCCGTGAGGACGATCCGGATCGACTCGGGGACCTTGAGCCACACCTCGCCGGACGCCATCGCCGCGGCCAGGTCGGTGCTCCCGACACCGGTGGAGAAGGCGCACAGCGCCCCGTAGGTGCACGTGTGGCTGTCCGCGCCGATCACCAGGTCCCCGGGGACCACGAGCCCCAGGTCGGGCAGGAGCACGTGCTCGATCCCCATCCGCCCGACCTCGTACCAGTGCGCGATCCCGAACTCCTTCGAGAAATCGCGCATCATCTTGACCTGCTCGGCGCTCTTGATGTCCTTGTTCGGCGCGAAGTGGTCGGGCACCAGCGCGATCCGCTCCCGGTCGAAGACCGCCTTCGCCCCCGTGGACCGGAACGCCTGGATGGCGATCGGGCTGGTCACGTCGTTCCCCAGCGCCAGGTCGACCTTCGCCAGGATCAGCTCCCCCGGCGCGACGGATGCCTTCCCCGCGTGCTTAGCGAGGATTTTCTCTGTGAGCGTCATCCCCATGGATCGTCTTCTCGCTTTCCTCCGACTTTCCCCGCTTCCGGAACATCGCCACCACCTCCCCGACGGGCCCCGAGACGATGTACGCCGAGGTGAGGACGAAGATCATCACCTGCGGCTCCGCCGCCAGCAGCAGCGCCAGGAAGACGAACACCACCAGGGTGTTGAACGGCCGGCGGCGGAACGGCTCCAGGTCCTTGAAGGAGTTGAACTTGACCGTGCTGACCATCAGGAACGCGAGCACGTAGATCGTCAGCAGCACGGCGAAATGCTTGAAGCTCCCGGACCCCCCGAGGTAGTAGAAGAGGAGGATCATCGACGCGACGAACGTGGCCGCCGCCGGGATCGGCAACCCGTTGAACTTCCCCTTCTCCACCGAGTTGATCTGGACGTTGAACCGCGCCAGCCGAAGCGCCCCGCAGATCAGGTAGAGGAACGCCGCCAGCCAACCCCATCGGCCGAACGCGGAGAGCGCCCACCCGTAGACGAGGAACGCCGGGGCCACGCCGAAGGAGACGAGGTCGGCGAGCGAGTCGTACTCGACGCCGAACTTGGTGGTCGTCCGCGTCATCCGCGCCACGCGGCCGTCGAGCCCGTCTAAGATCACCCCCGCCACGATCGCCATCGCCGCCTTCTCGAAGTTCCCGGTGTAGGTGGAGGCAATGGAGTAGAAGCCGGCGAAGAGCGACCCCGAGGTGATGAGGTTCGGCAGGACGTACACCCCTCGCCGCAAGCCGTCCCCGTCCCGCCACTCCCGGCGCCTCACGGGAACACCCCGATCACCGATTCGCCGGCGCGGACGCGGTCCCCCGGCTTCACCTGGATCCTCGCGTCCCCCGGAAGATACAGGTCGACGCGGGAACCGAACCGGATCATCCCGACCCGCTGCCCCTGTCGCACGGGATCCCCCTCCTTCACGTCGCAGACGATCCGGCGGGCGACCATGCCGGCGATCTGCACGTAGGTCACCTTCCGCCCCTCCGGCGTCTCGATCGTCACCCCGTTCTGCTCGTTCGAAAGCGACGCCTTGTCGACGCTCGCCACGTGGAACTTCCCTTTATTGTACCGGACGGCCGCCACCTTCCCCGACACGGGGGCGCGGTTCACGTGGACGTCCATCGGCGACATGAAGATGCTGACCTTCCTGCCGCCCACCGGGGAATACATCCCCGCCGGAGTCTCCCCCGAATAGATGACCTTTCCGTCCGCCGGGGAGACGATCTGCCCCGTCCCCGCCGGAGGCGTGCGGACCGGGTTCCGGAAGAACCAGAGGGAGAACAGGGTGAAGATCAGCCCCAGCGCCGTAAGCGGGATCCACCGGGGCCCCAGCAGTCCGACGGCCGCCGTGAACGCCGCTCCCCCGAGGATGAAGGGCCACCCCTCCGGCGCGAACATCGGGGCGGAACTCCCCGTCAATTCTTCGTCTTGTCGACGAGGCGCCCCTTCGACAGCCACGGCATCAGCGCCCGAAGCTTCCGCCCGACCTCTTCGATCGGGTGGTCCTGGCCGCGGCGCGTGAGGGCGTTGAACACCGGACGGTTCGCGCGGTTCTCGAGCATCCACTCCTTCGCGAACGACCCGTCCTGGATCTCGCCTAAGATCTTCTTCATCTCCCGCTTGGTGTCGTCGTTCACGATCCGCGGGCCGCGCGTCAGGTCCCCGTACTGCGCCGTGTTGCTGATGGAGTACCGCATGGTGGAGATGCCGCCCTCGTAGACGAGGTCCACGATCAGCTTCACCTCGTGCAGGCACTCGAAGTACGCCATCTCCGGCGAATATCCCGCCTCGACCAGCGTCTCGTACCCCGCGAGGATGAGGGCCGTCAGCCCCCCGCACAGCACCGCCTGCTCGCCGAACAGGTCGGTCTCGGTCTCCTCGCGGAACGACGTCTCGAGGACTCCCGCGCGGGCCGCGCCGATCCCGGCCGCGTACGCCAGCGCCACGTCGCGGGTGTTCCCCGACGGGTCCTGGTGGACCGCGATCAGGGCCGGGACCCCCTCGCCCTTCACGTACTGCGCCCGGACCAGGTGGCCGGGCCCCTTCGGGGCGACCATGAAGACGTTCACGTCGGGCCGCGGCACGATCTGGCCGAAATGGATGTTGAACCCGTGGGCGAACATCAGGTACGCGCCCTTGCGCAGGTTCGGGCCGACCGATTCCCGGTAGATGTCCCCCTGGAGCTCGTCGGGCAGGAGCATCACGACGACGTCGGCCTTCTTGACCGCCGTCGCGGCGTCCCCGACCTCGAACTTGGCCTCCTTCGCCTTCTTCTCGTTCCCCCCGCCGGGCAGCTCGCCGACGATGACCTTGAACCCGCTCTCCTTCAGGTTGTTGGCGTGGGCGTGCCCCTGGCTGCCGTACCCCAGGATGGCGATCGTCTTCCCCTTGAGCAGC
>JACRNP010000071.1 GCA_016234845.1 Deltaproteobacteria bacterium
AGGGGGGAACAGCGCGGTGGACTGGGCCCTCTCCCTCGACGGGATCGCGGCCGAGGTCGCCCTGTGCCACCGGCTGTACAAGTGGGAGGCCCACGAGGCGATGGTCCACCGGCTCCTCTCCTCGAGGGTCCGGGTGAAATACCCGTACTACACGCTGAAGCAGGTCCTCGGCGAGGACCGGGTGACCGGGGCGGTCATCTGGAACGAGCGAAGCGGGCTGGAGGAGACGATCGAGGTGGACGACATCGTTCTCTCGATCGGCATGCTGACCAACATGGAGCCGTTCCGGCAGTGGGGGCTGAACATCGTCGGCAGCGGGATCGGGGTGGCGCCCGACATGTCCACCAACCTGCCCGGCGTCTACGCCGCGGGGGACATCGTGACCTACCCCGGCAAGGTGCTGCTCATCACCGCGGGAGCGGGGGAGGCCGCCACCGCCGTCAACAGCGCGAAGGAGTACATCCTCTCGGGCGAAATGGGGCGGTAAGCTACTTCGCCCGGTTCACGTCCTCCGCCTTGACCGGGGCGTCGGAGCGGATCGCCCCCTGCGCCTTCTTCTCGATCTCCAGCAGCCGGTCGAGCGTGTCCCGGACCGCCCGCGCCGAACCGGTCTTCACCGCTCCTTCGGGCGTGAACAGCGCGGAGACCTCCTCCCCCAGGACCTCCTTCGCGGCCGGGTTCGCGGAAAGGGCCGCCACCGCCTTCTTCGCCCCGGCGGCGTCGTTGCGACGCTGCGAGAGCAGCGCCTGCCCGAAGAGCCCCGCGGGGTCGTCCGGCGACAACGAGAAGAGCGCCTTCAGGTGGTCGGAGGCGCTGTTGTCCATCCCCATCTCCAGGTAGCCGAGCGCGAGGACACGGTGCTCGTACGGCTCCTGGAACTCCCGCTTCCGGATGTTGTCCAGCGCGGAGTCCCGGAGCGCCGGCTCCTTCGCCGCGTGGTAGATGATCGCCTTCAGCAGGTACGGGCGGAAGAAGTCCGGGTCGCGGCGGATCGCCTCGTTCAGCCGGTCGATCGCCGATTCGGGGACTCCGCCCCGCAGCTCGCCCGAGGGGGACCGCGCCACGAGAAACATCCGCTTCCCGAGGTTGTAGTACTGGAGCGCGTGGTTCTTCGGCTTGTGATCGAGCAGGTACTGGGCCTTTTCCGGCCGCTTTTCGCGGACGATGCCCAGCACGGCGTCGATCTTCTCCGGGATATCGGTCTTCGCGACCGACGGGAACCCAGGGTACGCCTCGCGCAGGGACAGCGCGTTGTCCATGATCAGGGTCGTCGGGACGCTGATGATCCCGAGGGCGTTGTACCCCACCAGCCCCCGGTCGTGGAACACGGGCAACGTGAGGCCGAGCTCCCTCACCTTGTCGCGCACCGCCTGGTGATCCTCGGTCTTCATCTCCTGGTGGTCCGCGTTGACGGCGACCACCTTCATCCCCTGCGCCTCGTATTTCCGAAGCTCCTTCTCGGCGAACAGGAGGATCCCGGGGGACCGGGAGCTCCACGTGGCCCAGTAGATGACCACGAGCCCCTTCGGCCCGACGAGGGACGAGAGCTTCGCGCCCTCCCCGTTCATGCCCATCAGCTCGATGTCCGGGGCCTTCGCTCCCTGCTCGAGCGTCCGCAGCGCGAACGCGGAGGCGTTCCACCACGGCGATGCGACCGCCGCCAGGCAGACCGCGGCCGCGAGGCACCATTTCAGGAATTTCATCGGCGAATCCCCTCCCGCGGACGGAAAACCGTGTTTTATTCTACACGGCTTCGCGGAAATAGTTACAGGGAAATCACGAGCTATCCGCGTCCGCACCACATCTCCCGCAGCGCCTGCGCGCGGTTGGAGAAGACGCCGGCGGCGCCGGCCTCGATGAGCCGGAACGCGGCGGACGGATCGTCGACCGTGTAGGGGAAAAGCGCGATGCCGGCGGCCCGCACCTTCCGGATGCGGAGGACGGTCAGCAACCGGTGGCTCGGGTGGATCGAGGAGAGCCCGTGGCGCAGGCAGAAGGCGATGTCCGACGCGGAGGGGCGCCGCGTCACCAGCCCGCACGGGAGCCCCGGGAGGATCGACCGGGCGGCGAGGCACTCCGTCCTCAGGGCGGACGAGAAGAGGATCGCCCCGCGGTACCCCGAGGCGCGAATCGCGCCCGCGCACGCCTCCACGGCTCCCGCCACCTTCGACTCCACGTTCAGCGGGACCTTCCCGCCGATCCGTTCCAGCAGTTCGGCGAACGTCGGAATCGCCTCCCCGTTCTTCAGCCGGACCTTCGCAAGCCGGGCCGCCGGGGTGCGCGACACCCGCAGATTCCCCTTCGCCGTCCTGCCGGTGCGCCCGTCGTGGAACACCACCGGCACGCCGTCCGACGACAACCGCACGTCGAACTCGATCATGTCCGCCCCTTCGGCGAGCGCCAGCGCGAACGCCGACGGCGAGTTCTCCAACGCGCGATCCGACGCGCCGCGGTGGGCGATGAAGAGAGGTCTTTGCCGATCGGCGGCCGGGAGGAAGGGACGCATACCGTAAAGTATCCCATACCCTCGTTTTCCACAGGGTATAATCCCTCTCGATGATCGACGTGATCTGCAACCCCGTGGCGGGCCACAGACCGGCGGGAAGGATCGACCGGGTCCGCGCCTGCCTCTCCGCGATGGGATTCTCCTTCCGCATCCGCGAAACCGGGGGACCCGGCGACGCCGTCGTGATGGCGCGGGAGGCGGCCCACGAAGGGGCCGAAACGGTCGTCGCGGTCGGCGGCGACGGCACGGTCCACGAGGTCGCGAACGGCCTGGCGGGCAGCGGCACCCGTCTCGCGGTCGTCCCCCACGGGACCGGGAACGTCTTCGCGAAAGAGTTTTCCCTCCCCGCCTCCATCGAAGGGTGCCTCGCGCTCCTGCGGGACGGCAGGACGATCTCCGTCCCGCTGGGGAAGGCGAACGACCGGTACTTCGTCCTCCTCGCGTCCGCCGGCTTCGACGCCGAGGTGGTGGAACGGATGAACCACCGTCAGAAGAACGTCCTGGGGATCGCCGCCTACGTCCTGTGCGGCGCACGACACCTGCTCCGCGCCCAGCCGTCCCTGTGGATCGAGCTGCCGGGAAGGGAGCGGTTCGAGGTCCAGTCGGTGATCGTGTCCCGGGGAAGGAAGTACGGCGGGAACGTCACGATCGCGCCGGACGCGAACATCGAAGGGGACGCGTTCCACGTGGTCGCGCTGCTCCGCAAGGGCCGGTGGGCGATCTCGATGTTCGCCCTCGACATTCTCCGGGGAAGGCACGCCGGCTCCCGCCACGTCCTGATCCGCGAGACCACGTCCGTCGTGGCACGATCCACGATCCCCTCCGCGGTGCAGGTCGACGGCGAGTACCTCGGTCCCCTTCCCGTCCGGATCGCGATGACCGACGTCCGCCTGCGGATCGTCGTCCCGACGGATTTCCCCTCCCGCTGACCCTTCCCGTTCGTACGGAGTGTGTACCATTCCCCTCCCGGATCCTATAATGGGGCTCCAGACGAAGGATCCGGAGACCGCCTTGCCGCGCACCATCCTGGTCGTCGAAGACGAAAAAGAGATCCGGGAGCTGCTGGAGCACTACCTGCGCAAGGAGGGGTTTTCCCCCATCGTCGCGGCGGACGGGGAGGCCGCGATCAGCAAGGCAAGACAGCGGAAGCCGGACCTGGTCCTCCTCGACATCCTCCTACCCAACGCCGACGGCCTGGAAGTTCTGCGGGCCATCCGCGGGAGCCCCGGCATCGCGAACACGCCGGTCGTAATGCTCACCGCGAAGGGGGACGAGACGGACCGGATCGTCGGCCTCGAGCTGGGCGCGGACGACTACATCCCCAAGCCGTTCAGCCCGAGGGAGGTCGTCGCGCGGATCAAGGCGATCCTCCGCCGCAGCCGCCCGGCTTCGGCGGAATCCGAACCGCCGACACTGGCCTGGCGCGATCTCCGGATGGACGTCACGCGCCACGAGGTCCGCTGCCAGGGGAAGCCGGTCTCCCTCACCTCCAAGGAGTTCCGCATCCTGCACGCGCTGCTCTCCTCCTCCGGCAGGGTGCTCTCCCGCGAGGCGATCCTGTCGAAGGCGTGGGGCGACGACACCCACGTGATCGACCGGACCGTGGATGTCCACATCGCCAAGCTTCGGCAGAAGATCCCGCTCCTCGTCCAGGCGATCGAGACGGTCAAGGACGTCGGCTACAAGCTGCGGGAGGAGTCCCTCGCGAAAAAGTTCTTCGTCGCCCACCTGGCGATCGCGGGGGTCGCCCTGTCCATCGCCGGCGGCGCGGGGTACTTCCTGGTCCGGAATCTCGTGATGTCGGACGCCGACGAGCTGCTCGTCTCGAAGGCGCGCCAGGCGGCGGAGGCGTTCCGCCCCCTCCTTGCGGCGTCGAAACCGGACCGCGAACGGATCGCCCGGGAGGGGGACCGGCTGGGAAGGGAGCTCGCCGCCCGGCTGACCGTCGTCCTCCCCGACGGCACGGTCGTCGCCGACTCCTCCGTGGGCGCGGGGGGGATCGCCGCGATGGAGAACCACTCCCAGCACCCGGAGATCCGCGACGCCCTCTCCGGAGCGCCGGCCTTCTCGCACCGGAGGAGCATCACGATCCGCGAGGAGCAGCGGTACGCCGCGCTTCCCATCGCGGTCGACGGGCGGATCGTCGGCGTCGCCCGCACCTCGGTCCCCGCCGAAACGCTGTACCGCCGCCTCCGGCAGATCCTCGCGATCCTCTGGGGCACGGGGATCGCGGCGCTCCTGCTGATCCTCGGGGGCGCCGCCTTCATGGCGGGGAGGGTCACCGGCCCCCTCGCGGAGATGCAGTCCGCCGCCCGGGAGATGGGGGCGGGAAACCTGTCCCGCCGGGTCCAGCTCCGGACCGGCGACGAGCTCGAGGACATGGCGGGAGCGATGAACCGGATGGCGTCCCAGCTCTCGGAGACGATCGCGCAGCTCGACGAGGGGAAGGCGCGGCTCGAAACGCTCCTGGCGAACCTCTCCGACGGCGTGATCGTCGTCACCCCCGCCCGCACCGTGCGGATGATGAACCGGGAAGCCGGAGAGATCCTGAACGCGTCGGAGACGATGGGCGAGGGACGCCCGTACACCGCGGTGATCCGCCATCCGCTGGTCCTCGCGTTCATCGACGCCTGGTCCAGGGGGAACGGGTCCGCGCCCGTGGAACTCGCCGTATCGACGCGCCGGGGAGCGCGGGTCGTCCGGATGTCCGGAACGACGGTCCGCTACCGGGGCGAATCGGAGCCGGATATCCTGATCACGCTGCTGGACACCACGGAGGAGAAGCGGCTGGCGCGGGTGAAAAGCGAATTCGTCTCCAACGCCTCCCACGAGCTGCGCACTCCCCTCACGAACATCCGCGGGTACCTGGAGGCGATCCAGGATGCGGTCCGGGAAGGGGCGTCGCCGGACCCGGCGTTCCTCGCGACCGCCCACGCCAACGCGCTCCGGATGGAGCGCCTGATCGACGACCTGTTGGAGCTGTCCCGGGCGGAGTCCGGAGCCGCGCCCATGGCGACCGAGGAATCCTCCATCGCCGCCTTCCTGTCGCGCGTCGCGGAGATCCATCGCCTCCCGGCGGAACAGGCCGGCAAGATCCTCTCCGTGGAGGCGGGCGACGGGACGTTCCGGGCAGACCTCCGGAAACTCACGCTCGCCGTTTCGAACCTGGTGGACAACGCGATCAAGTACGGAAAGGACGGGGGCCGGGTCTCGCTGTCCGGCCGCGTCGAAGGAAACGACTGCCTCCTCGAAGTGGCCGACGACGGGCCGGGGATCGAGGCCGACCACCTTCCGAGGATCTTCGAGCGGTTCTACCGGATCGACAAGGGGAGGTCGAGGGAACTGGGCGGCACCGGGCTGGGGCTCTCCATCGCCCGGCACGTCGTCGAATCGCACGGCGG
>JACRNP010000072.1 GCA_016234845.1 Deltaproteobacteria bacterium
GCCCCCTCCAGCAGGCGGAACGTCTCGTAGCTGAAGGTCGAGAACGTCGTGAACCCCCCGAGGAAGCCGATGGTGAGGCCGATGCGAAGGTCGGGGGAAATCTGCGTGGTGCGGAGGCCGAACTCCATGACGAGGCCGATGAGGAACGCCCCGATCGCGTTGACCGCGAGGGTCCCGTACGGCATCGAGGCGCCGAGGTGGTCGTGGACCAGGCCGGAGAGGAAGTAGCGCGCGAGGCACCCCAGCGCGCCGAAAAGGGCGATGTACAGGACAACGGTCACGGAAGCGAATCCCTTCTGCGGATCGCAAGTCGCCCCGGACAAAAAAAACTCCTGCCCCACAGTTGTCGGGTAGGAGTCATCAGCCGTCCGGACGACGGCGGTTATCGGCGAACTCCATCGCCGGAATACGCCATTTTCATACCACGACCGCCTCCCGTTGGGAAGCTTGTCGCCGAACGGTCACGAATCCAGGACTTTTCTCAGTTTCATCGCCAGATCCCGCATCCGGAACGGCTTCTGGATGAACGCCACCTGCTCGTCAAGAATGCCGCGTTTCGCGATGACGTCCGCCGTGTACCCCGACATGTAGAGACATTTCATCCCCGGCCGCGCCTCTTGGAGCCGGTCCGCCAGCTCCTTCCCGCTCATGCCGGGCATCACCACGTCGGTCAGCAGCAGGTCGAAACGCTCCGCGCTTCCTTCGATTATGGCAATCGCCTCGGCGGGCGTCCCGGCGGAGCGCACCGAATACCCCAGGATTTCCAGCAGGGATTTCCCAAGCTCCAGGATCGCCCGCTCGTCCTCGACGAGGAGGATGGTCTCCCCGTGGCCCATCGGGATTTCCGCCGGGGATCCGGCGCCGGACTTTGCGACTTCACCCGCGTGCCTGGGAAGGTAGATCCGGAAGACGGTCCCATCCCCCGGTTCGCTGTCGACTTCGATCACCCCGTTGTTCTGACGGACGATGCCGTACACCGTGGCGAGTCCGAGACCGGTGCCCCGACCCACCTCCTTGGTGGTGAAAAACGGCTCGAACAGCCGCTCGAGGATTTCCTTGTCCATGCCGGAGCCGTCGTCTCCCACCGAAAGCACGACGTACTCCCCGGGGACGGATCCGGGATGACGCGCGCAAAAGGCCCCGTCGAGAGACGCGTTCTCCGTCCGGATGGTGACCTTTCCGACTCCCGCAATCGCGTCGCGGGCGTTGGCGCAGAGATTCGCGAGGATCTGGTCGATCTGGCCGGGGTCCATTTTCACGGGCCACAGCCCCGCCTGCGGCAGCCAGACGACGTCGATCTCCTCGCCCATCAGCCGGCGCAGCATCGCGAACATCCCTTCCACCGTCGCGTTCAGGTCGAGCACCACGGGCTCGCCCATCAGCCGGCGCAGCATCGCGAACATCCCTTCCACCGTCGCGTTCAGGTCGAGCACCACGGGTGCGACCGCCTGCTTCCGGGCGAAGGCGAGCATCTGCCGCGTGAGGACGGCGGAACGCTCGGCGGCGTTGCGGATCTCCACGAGATCCTCGCGAACGGACTCCTCCGTCCCGATCTTCCCGATCGCCATTTCCGAATGGGCGAGGATCACCATGAGCATGTTGTTGAAGTCGTGGGCCACGCCGCCGGCGAGCCGCCCGATCGACTCCATCTTCTCGGACTGCGCGAGCTCCGACTCGAGCCGCTTCCGCTCCTCCTCCCCCCGCTTTCGATCCGTTACGTCGTGGACGATGGAGTGGAGATACCCTCTCCCCTTCGCCTGGATCCGCGTGCTGTACACCTCGACGTCCCGGACGGATCCGTCAGCCCTCCGGTGGCGGAATTCGTAACGTCCCCCCGCCCCGGAACCGACCTCTCGGAGTTTTTCCGCGAGCTCCTCCGGAGGAAGGGTGTTGATCTCGCCGATCTTCATCCGCCGGAGCCGCTCGCGCGGCCAGCCGTAGAACCGCGCGGCGGCCGGGTTCGCGTCGACGATCCCCCCGGTGTCCGGATCGACGATCAGCTTGACCGCGGCGTGCTGCTCGAACTGGCTCCGGAACAGCTCCTCCCGCTCCCGAAGCATCCGCTCGGATCGACGAAGCGAAACGTTCCCCGCCCACACCCCGGCGAGACCGAGGATCCCGATCAGCAGGTGGGCCGTCAGGCTCTGGAACCGTTCCTTGCCGATCGCCGCCAGGTAGGGACCGTATTGGATCGAGACGCTGATCCCGCCGCGGATATCGCCTTGCCTGTACCCCTGCGAGGCATGGCATTTGAGGCAACCGGCCTCGACCACGAGGGGACGCATCAACCGCAGGAACGGCACGCCGTCCATCGCTTCGACGGAGACCGCCTCCTTCGCCCCCGCCTCGAAGGTGCGCAGCACCTTCGTCTCCCACGCGTCCGGTGCGTTTCCGGGACGGATCGGGCGGAGGCTGGTGATGTGGCCCCGCGCCCCGTACTGCTCCCGGCCCAGCTCGTGCACCTGGCGCGTCATGTACGCCGGGTTCATCAGGGTCAGGCGCTTCCCGTCCGTGGTCACGACGTCCCGGTCCGGGATGTGGGCGAGATACGGGTTGGGAGGCGTGCGATCCGTCGGGGGAACGTATACGCCGCCTTGACCGGCGGCCCATCTGCGGTACACCAGGTCCTTGTTGAACGCGGAGCGGGCCTCGGTTTCGGCGAACATCTTCCCGGTCCTGCCCGCCTCGATCCAGTCCCAGGTGAAGGACACGGCGATCGCCGCGACCCAGACCACGGCGGAGATCGCCACCATGCGGGCTCTGGCGCGTTCCACGCGGGAGGCGGCATCCTCCATCGCGACCTTACCCCCTCGTCGTTCCGGGATACCCTCTCATCGCCGTACCGGAGCCCGTTCCCGCGTTTCCGCAAACCTTCCGTTCCACCCCGGATCCTATCACGTCCCCCTTCTCCCGAGCCGGCCGGAGAGGTCGTCGATGAACTGCTTCGCCGTGCGCCCGCTGCGGGAGCCGGCGTCGAGCGCCCACCGCAACGCTTCCTCCCGCAACGGCGCCGGATCGACCGGCAGCCGCATCCGCCGCGCGTACGACTCCACCGCGTCGAGGTACGTGTCCTGGTCGAACCGGTAGAACCCGAGCTGCAGGCCGAACCGGTCGGACAGGGAAAGCTTCTCGCCCGCCGCCTCCTCCGGGTGGATCTCCTCCTCCTCTCCCAGCGCCACGCGCTTCTCCGGCATCAGGTGGCGGCGGTTCGACGTGGCGTAGATCAGCACGTTCTCCGGCCGCTCCTCGACCCCGCCGTCCAGCAAGGTCTTGAGCCCCCGGAAATCGGCCTCCCCCTCGTCGAACGACAGGTCGTCGCAGAACAGGATGAACCGGAACGGCGCCCTCCGAAGGTGCCCCGCGACCTTCGGGAAGGAGAAGAGGTCCCACCGCGCCAGCTCCACGATCCGCAGCCCCCGCGCCCCGAACTCCCCGAGCAGCCCCTTCACGCACGACGACTTCCCGGTGCCGCGCTCGCCCCACAAGAGGACGTGGTTGGCGGCGAATCCCTCAACGAACTGCGCCGTGTTCCGCAGGAGCTCGTCCTTCGCCCGGTCGATCCCCACCAGCGAGGAAAGGTCCACCCGGTGCGGGGTTTCGATCGGCACGATCCGCCCCCCGCCCCCCGCGCGTTCCCAGCGGAACGCCCAATGGTCGCGGAAGATCGCCGGGTCGGGCGGGGCGGGCTCCCCCTTCCCGAGAAGCCCCTCCCCGCGCTCGAGAATCCGTTCGAGACGCCGAAGCGCCCCTTCCCAGGGAGCTTCCCGCGTCATGGCATGTGGGCCCCGCCGGAAACCGGGAGGTACGTCCCCGAGACGAACCGCGCCTCGTCGGACAGGAAAAAGAGCACCGCGCCGGCGACGTCCTCGGGGAGCGCGTTGCGCTTGAGCGGCGTCATCTGCGCGATCCCGTCCTTGTCCTTCTGCGGGAGGAACGACGTCGCGTCGGTCAGCGTCAGCCCCGGCGCCACCACGTTCACCCGCACCCCGTGGGGCCCCAGCTCCAGCGCGAGCGACTTCGCGAACGCATCGAGCCCCGACTTCGCGGTGCTGTGCGCGCAGAACCCCTCCCCCGGCTGGCGGGAGAGGCCGCTGCTGACCGCCACGATCGCCCCCCGCCGGCGTTCGACCATCCCCGGCACGAACGCCTTGCAGCAGAAGAACGCCGCCCGGAGCTCGCCGGTCAGCTTCGCCTCGAACTCCTCCCACCGGTACGAAAGGAACGGGACGATGGGAAACGAGATGGATGCGTTCAGGACGAGCGCGTCCACGGGTCCCAGCTTATCGCGGACCTCCCGCGCCATCGCCTCGCACTGCGACGCGTCGCGCACGTCGGCCCGGAAGGCGGCCGCCGTCCCGCCCGACTCGCGGATCGCCGCCACCACCTCCCCCGCCGCGGTCTCGCTCTGGAAGTAGTTCACCGCCACCGCGGCCCCGGCCCGCGCGAGGCGCTTCGCCGTCGCCGCCCCGATACCGCGGCTGGCCCCGGTAACCACCGCCACCTTCCCCTTCAACTGGACCATGACGCCCCCCTCCCCCCGCCGTTCGCAGATTTCATGCGGAGAGAATATCTTACCCCTTGCCGGGCGCATCAAGGAAAAAGGGCAAGGCCGCCGCGACCTTGCCCTTCCGGGGGGACCGGGAACCCCTCGACGGATTTCGACGGGACCGGATGCCGTTTATGCGGGATCGAGGAGGATCAGATCCCTGGCCTTCCGGCGCAGCGCCTCCGTGAGTTCCACCCCGTGGGCGCGCTTCAGGTGGTCGCCGATCGCGATCGCGATCTCCTCCTCCGACTCGTCGTGGACCTCGAAACCGCACTTCATCCCCAACGCCCTGCAAGAGAGGTGCTTTTTCACGGCTCAAACCTCCTGTCAGCGGTTATCCTCCGCGACCGATGCCTTGAAGCAGTCTTCCCGCCAGAGGCACTCCTCCTGGTCGCACTCCTCCCCGGTCGCCGTCCCGTAGCAGTCGAAATTCCCCTCCGCCTTCTGGATGGCCCGGATGATCTCGGCCTTCTCCATCCGGGTCGACCGGATCCCCAACTGCCGCGCGATGTTGCGCACTTCCTTCACGTTCGGCATGCCGCTCTCCTTCCGTCCGGCGGGACACCGCCGGACTCCCGCCTCCGATTGTATACAGTATACATATCCGCCCCGCGCGTGTCGAATCCGGTTCATTACTCCCCTCCCGGCTCCGGGCGAACCGGGCCGCCCGGTTTGACCGTCGGCCCGCTCCGTCGCAAGATAGGGGGGTCGCCCCTTCCAGGAGGTGTCGTTCCGATGAAAAGAGTCGCCGTCGTCCTTGGAATCCTGGCCGTCCTCCTCGTCCTCGCGGGGGTCGCGATCCTCGTCCTCGTCGACGTGAACGCCCACAAGCCCCGGATCGAGGCCGCCGTGTCGGACGCGCTGGGGATGGAGTTCCGGATCCTCGGGAAGGCGGCGCTGCGGCTTGCGCCGTCCGCGAGCATCTCCCTGTCCGACGTCCGCCTGAGGAACCGGGGGACCGATCTCGCAACCGCGGAATCGCTCCGGGTCGGCGTTCTGCTTCGCCCCCTGCTTCGCCGGGAGGTGGCCGTAACGGAGATCGTCCTCGAGAAGCCGGTCCTCCGGATCGAAAAGGGGGCGGACGGGAAGTTCAACTACGAGACCGTCCCACGGCCGAAGAAGACGCCCGCCGGGGAGGGCGCGGCGGCGGGCGCACCGCTGGCCGTGGCGAGCGGATCGGTCCGGGACGGCCGCCTAATCTTCGAGGACCGGAAGGAAGGGACGAAGACGGAGCTCTCCGGCGTGGAGCTGTCCATCCGGGATCTCTCCATACCGACCGCCCCCGACGCCCCGATGATCAGGGGGTTGTCGTTCCTGGGGACGCTTCGGTTCGCGGAGCTTTCGTCGAAGGAGCTGTCCGTCTCCGACGTGGACGCGGCGGTTTCCGCCTCCGGCGGGATCTACGACATCCGCCCCTTCACGATGAAGCTTTTCGGCGGAAAGGGGGAGGGCGGGATCCGGGTCGACCTGTCGAAGGAGAGGGCGGACGTCCAGGTGAAGTACGCGCTTTCGAAATTCCGCGCCGAGGAATCGCTGGCGGTGGTCTCGCGGAAGAAGTTCCTGAGCGGCCCGCTCACCATCGAGCCCGACCTGTCGTTCCACGGGAAGGGGGCCGCGGAGATGAAGCGGACGCTCCGGGGACGGCTGTCGCTGCGAGGGGAGGGGCTCACCCTCCACGGGATGGACGTGGACGCCGTCCTGTCGAAGGTCGAGGAGGCGCAGAAGCTGAACCTGGCCGACGTCGGCGCGTTCCTCCTCGCCGGACCGCTGGGGAGCGCTGCGGTCAAGGGGTACCGTTTCGGAGGCGTCTACGGAACCGCCGCCAGGGAGGGGGAGAGCCGGGTGACCCGCCTGGTGTCCGACTGGACGGTTCGCGACGGCATCGCGCACGCACGCGACGTGGCGTTTTCCACCCCGAGGAACCGGATCGCCCTCGCCGGAAGGCTCGACCTCGTGAACGAGCGGTTCGTCGACGTCACCGTGGCGGTGCTCGATGAAAAGGGGTGCGCGAAGGTGCGCCAGAAGATCTCCGGCCCCTTCAGCGACCCGACGGTCGACAAGGTGAGCGTGATTCAGTCGGCGGCCGCCTCGGTCATTGGGCTCTTCGAGCGGGCGAAGCGGCTGATCGGCGCGTCGAGGTGCGAGCCGTTCTACACGGGGTCGGTACCGCACCCCGGTTAACGACAATCATTCCCGAATCGGTGCGCGCAGGCGGATTTTTTTCGGATGCGGCGGGTTGTGTGGTAAAATCCAAAACAATTTTATAAAACCGTAAGGTTGGTTCTGAATGGGGAAAGTCCACCACGCCACCGCCCCTTCGGGGGATCCCGCGTTCCGGGAGTACATCCAGAAGGGCGTCGAGCGCGGCATCGAAAGCCGGATCGTCGATTCCTGGAAGCGATGCAGCCAGGCGGGGTTGAGCCCGTTCGTGCGAACCGCCCCCGCGCCGATCGAAAACCACATCTTCAAGCAGCGGATCGAGCAGAACCTGGAGATCGTCGAGCTGTTCCAGTTCTACATGCGTCGATTCTCCGGGATGCTGGAGCAGCTCGGGGCCTGTTCCTTCGTCTGCGACATCGACGGATACATCCTGTCCCGCGTGGGGTACGGCAAGGCGCTGAACTTCTTCGACAACGTGTCCCTCCTGGAGGGGAGCAACTGCAGCGAGGAGTTCCTCGGGACGAACGCCCCCGGCCTCGCGCTCGTCACGCGCGAGCCGGTGATGGTGACGGCCGACGAGCATTACGCGAAAATCTGCCACCCGGCCTTCTGCGCCGCCTCGCCGATCCTCGACCAGAACCGGGACCTCCTCGGCTGCGTGGACATCACGAAATTCTTCGACCACCACATCTCGGACGAGCTCCGGAATCACCTGCTCAACCTGGCGATCTCCCTCTCCGACATGATCCGCAACGAGGTCTTCCTCGGCCGCCTCGCGAGGTCCTACCCGGTCCACTACCCCGGGCGGTTCGAGTCGCAGGGCGGCCCGAACGCGCCCGGAAGCGGGGACCGCCCGGAGCGCAAGCCGCGGTTCTCCTTCGCCCGCATCGTCGGCTCGGCCCCGCCGCTCGCCAGGGCGGTGCAGACGGCGAAGACGTACGGCCGCAAGGAGGGGAACGTCCTCATCCTCGGCGAGACCGGGACCGGGAAGGAGCTCTTCGCCCAGGCGATCCACGACGAGGGGCGGCGGGCGGGCGGCCCGTTCGTGACGGTGAACTGCGCGGCCATCCCCCTGGAGCTGGCGGAGAGCGAGCTGTTCGGGTACGAGCGGGGGGCGTTCACGGGGGCGAGAACGGAGGGCCACCCGGGAAAGTTCGAGATGGCCCACCAGGGGACCATCTTCCTGGACGAGATCAACTCGATGCCGCTCCCGATCCAGGCGAAGATCCTGCGCGTCGTGGAGACGAAGCGGGTCACGCGGATCAACGGGAAGCGGGAGATCCCGGTCGACGTGCGGATCATCGCGGCGAGCAACCGGGTGCTGGCCGACGAGGTCGCCGCCGGGACGTTCCGCAAGGACCTCTTCTACCGGCTGAACGTCCTTCCGCTCCGGGTCCCCGCGCTGCGGGAGATGAAGGAGGACATCCCCGCCCTTCTCGACGCCTTCTTCCATTCGTGCGCGGAGGCCCACGGCGTCTGCCGGAAACGGATATCCACGGATGCGCAACGGCGCCTCGTCGCGTACGACTGGCCGGGCAACGTCCGGGAGCTGAAGAATTGCGCGGAGTACCTCTGCTTCACGGTGGAAGGGGACGAAGTGGCGGAACACCACCTCCCCCCCGAGATCCATGCCGGGAAGACCGACGGGGCTCCCGGGCCGGCGGCGCCGCCGGAGGAGCCGAAGAACCTCGGTTCGCTCGAGCGG
>JACRNP010000073.1 GCA_016234845.1 Deltaproteobacteria bacterium
AGCCCCATGTCGAACGCCGCGGTGAACATCGCCATCGTCATCGCCATCCCGCCGGTGTCCTCCCGCACCCGGTCGAGCACCAGCGCGGAGAGGGCGGGGAACAGGAGCCCGTGTCCCGCCCCCGAAGCCGCCCCCACCAAGGCAAGGCCCAATCCTCCGTCCACCGCGGGGATCAGGAGGTTCCCCACGCACAGGAGCAGGAGCGACCACAGGGAGACCCACTCCCTGGGCAGCCGGTCGAGGAGCCTGCGGCCCAGCGTCCGCGTGGCGATCACCGTCAGGGCGTACACGAAGACGAAGGAGCCGAGGGATCCCGACTTCCGGACGACGAGGTAGACGGGGAGGAAGGTGAAGATCGAGCCGTACGCCATCCCGAAGAGGAACCCGGCCGCGTTCGGGACGAAGAACGGGCGGGTGAGGAAGACCTTCAGGGAGCCCAGGGTCGGATGCTCCCGGGATTCGGGTTCCCTCATGAAGAAGGGGATCAGCCCGGAGAGGACGACCACCCCGATCCCCGCGGCGAACATGCCGTGGAAGCCGTACCGCGCGATCGTCCATTCGCCGATCCACCCCCCCACGGAGATGGGGAGAAAGAAGGAGAGCCCGAAGATCCCGAGCGCCTCCGCGCGCCGGTCGGCGGGGGCGATCGCGGCGATGTACCCGTACGCGGCGGTCGCGACCATGGAAAACGACGCTCCCTGGGCGATGCGGATGGCGTACAGCGCCGCGCCGGGCTCCTCGACGAAGAGCCACGGGACGGTGGATGCCCCTGCCAACATCGCGCCGAGCGACAGGAACGTCCGGCGGAGCTTCCGCCCGACGACCATTCCGAACCCGGGCTTGAGCGCCACGCCGACCAGGGTCCCGATGGCCATCAGGACGCCGATCTCCCCCTCGCGGATCCCGAGACGGTACAGGTACGCCGGGAGGAAGATGAAGATCGTGGTGTAGAGGGAGAAGGTCAGGTTGGCGGCGTTCAGCAGGACGTAGTCCCGGCTGTAGAGGGGGGTCGGGGTGGACATGGGAGCGGAAATAGTATCACACGGAAACGGGGCTTCCCCCTGCCGCCGCTTTCGAAGAGAATGGCGGTATGCGCAAGCCCCTTCGACTCGCCCTGGCCCAGATCAACACCACCGTCGGCGACATCCCGGGGAACGCCCGGAAGATCCTGGCGTGGTGCGCGCGTGCGCGGGAGGCGGGGGCGGATCTCGTCGTCTTCCCCGAGATGGCGATCCCCGGCTACCCGCCGGAGGATCTGCTGCTGCGGACGTCGTTCGTCGACCGGAACCTGGAGGCGTGGGGTGAAGTCGCGCGGGGAGTCCCGGGAATCACGGCGGTCGTCGGGTTCGTGGACCGGGACGAGCGGGGGAGGGCGTACAACGCGGCCGGGATCGCCGCGGGCGGCCGCGCGCGCGGCGTCTACCGGAAGATGCACCTTCCCAACTACGGCGTCTTCGACGAGTTGCGTTACTTCCGGCGGGGGGAGGCGCCGATGGTGTTCCCCGTCGGGAGGAAGCGGGTGGGGATCACCGTGTGCGAGGACGTCTGGGTGCGCGGCGGCCCGGTGGCGCGCCTGGCCCGGGACGGCGCGGGGCTGATCCTCAACATCTCCGCCTCGCCGTACCACGCCGGGAAGTGGGAGGTTCGGCGCGACCTGCTGGCGGGGCACGCGCGGCGCAACCGCCTGCCGGTGGCGTACTGCAACCTCGTCGGGGGGCAGGACGAGCTGGTGTTCGACGGCGGGAGCATGGTGATCGGCCCGTCGGGCGAGGTGATCGCGCGCGCGGCGATGTTCTCCGAGGAGCTGCTCCTGTGCGACGTCGGCGGACCGTCTCCGGGCGGCCCGGTGGCGGCGATCCCGACGCTGGAGGAGGAGATCTTCCGGGCGCTCGTGGCCGGCACCCGGGACTACGTCGAGAAGAACCGGTTTCCCGGAACGATCGTCGGGCTATCGGGCGGTATCGACTCCTCCATCGTCGCGGTGGTGGCGGCGGAAGCGCTGGGACCGTCCCGGGTTCTCGGCGTCACCCTGTCGTCGCCGTACACGTCGCGGGAGAGCGTGGAGGACGCGCACGCGCTGGCCCGGAACCTCGGGATCCGGTGCCTCGACCTGTCGATCGCGGAGGCGTTCGCCGCCCTCACCGGGACGCTGGCGGAGACGTTCGCGGGACGCGCGGCGGACACCACGGAGGAGAACCTGCAGGCCCGCGTCCGCGGCACGATCCTGATGGCGCTCTCGAACAAGTTCGGGAGCCTCGTGCTCACCACGGGGAACAAGAGCGAGATGAGCGTGGGGTACGCCACCCTGTACGGCGACATGGCCGGCGGCTTCGCGGTGATCAAGGACCTCTTCAAGACGATGGTGTACCGCGTCTCCCGCTGGTACAACATTCGCTGCGGCCGCGCGGTGATCCCGGAGCGGGTGCTCTCCAAGCCGCCGTCGGCGGAGCTTCGGCCCGGGCAGAAGGATTCCGACTCGCTGCCCGAATACGATCTGCTCGACCCGATCCTGGCGATGTACGTGGAAAAGGACAAGAGCGTCGCCGAGATCGTTTCGGCGGGGTATCCCGAGGACGCGGTGCGGCGGGTCGTGAAACTGGTGGACGGGAGCGAGTACAAGCGCCGCCAGGCGCCTCCCGGCGTCAAGATCACCCCCCGCGCCCTGGGGAAGGACCGCCGGATGCCGATCACCAACCGGTCGAACGGGTAACAAAAGAAGGGAGGATTCCGAAGTGCCGCAGAAAACCGTGAAGGTGACGGCGGAGCTGTTCGAGAAGTACCGGATCGAGGTCAGGGCGGACAACCACGTGATGAAGATCGACCAGCCGACAACCGGCGGCGGGGGAGACACCGGACCGAACCCGCTGCAGGTCCAGCTGGCATCGCTCGCCGGGTGCGTCGGTACCGTCGCGAGAATCGTCGCCAACCGGCAGAAGCTTCCGCTGCGGGGGATGACCGTCGACGTCGAAGCGGACATCGACACCGACTATCTCCTCGGGAAGACCCGGGAGGGCCGCGCGGGATTCCAGACGATCCGCGTCCGGGTGAACGTCGACGCCGACATGACCCGGGAGGAGAAGGAGAGGTTCCTCCACGAGGTGGATTCCCGGTGCCCGATCTCGGAAAACCTGAAAAACGGCACGCCGATGGAAATCGTCGTCGAGTGACGCCTACCGAACGAGAACGGTGGAGTATTTCGCGATCCGGACCAGCCCCGGTTTCGCGCCCTTGAACTTCGAGACGTGCCTCGCCTCGGCGAGGAAGACCGGGACGTTCCGCGACCCGCGCGCCTTGCTGTGGAAGACGGCCAGCCGGGCCGCCTCCTCGACCACCTCCTTCGGCGTTTCCGTTCCGGACGGACGCTTTACCAGCACGTGGCTCCCCGGGATCCCCTGCGCGTGGAGCCACAGGTCGTCGGGGGCGGAGAGCTCCTTCACGATCCGGTCGTTCCCGACGTTGTTGCGCCCGACGAGGATCGTGTGGCCGCGGAACTCGACCGCCTCCACCTGCGGCGCGACGGGGCGCGGGGCGTCCTTCCGCCCGGGCCTCTTCTTCGGGGAAGGTTTCGCGCGCGGCGCGAACGACGCCGACAGCTCCTGCCGGACCGCGATCAGCTCGTCCCTCGTCCCGGCGGAGTGGAGCTGCTCCTCCAGCGTCTCCAGGTAGTACACCCCTTCCGCCACCTCGCGCTTCCGCCTCCGGACGATCTCCATCGCCCCCTTCGCCTTCCGGGCGAGGTGGAAGTACCGGTTCATGTTCTCGACCGGGCTCTTCGCCGGGTCGAGCGGGACGCCGCCGAACGAACGCATCCCCTTCTTCAACGCCCCCAGGTTCGCCTTGAGCGTTTCGCCGCGCGCTCCCCCCGCAAGCATCTCCAGAAGCCGCTCCTCGTCTCCGCCGACGTTTTCCAGCTTGTGGCGCTCCTTCTTCAGAAGGGCAAGGATCCGCGTCTTCGCCTGCTGGCGCAGCGATGCGAGCTCCGCGGCCTCCGCGACGTCGGAGTAGAACCGGTCCGCCGCCTCGTTGGCGGTCGGGAACGGCTCGAAGACGATGAATCCCGCCGCCGGGCACGGAAACGGGAGGATCCGCCGCTTCCCGTTCGCCAGGACGCCGATCCCCGGCTGGAAGTCGCCATCCTCGTACCTCCGGACCAGTTCCCGCAACGCGCCGTACAGCGCGCCCGCGTCTTCCCGTCCCATCGCCGCCGCCTCGTTCGCCGCTTCCCTTCCGAGGCCGGCGACGGAGTCCAGAAGCGTCTTCGGCAAGTC
>JACRNP010000074.1 GCA_016234845.1 Deltaproteobacteria bacterium
GCGGTCCAGTAGATGATCCCCGACTCCTTGTTCTTCGCGTCCACGTGGATCTTTCCCACGGCGAAGTTCGCGGATGCCCCCGGGTGGCACTTTCCGCACGTCTTCGGGACGTTCTTCGGGTTCACCGAGGAGAGGGGGTCGTCCGGCGGGCGGATGTCGTGCACCCCGTGGCAGGAGGAGCAGTTCGCGACCGTGCGGGACCCGAACTGGCTGGCCACGCCGTGGAACGACTCCTTGTAGGTCGCCACCTGCTCCGTCTCGATGCCGAACTTTCCCATGATCGAGATGGAGGCGTGGCACTTGGAGCACTGCTCGGACACCCGGGTGGCGTACACGGTGGACTTGGGGTCGGTGTGAGCATATATGGTGTGCTCGCCGTGGCAACCGGTGCAGGAGGGCGCCTCGGGGATCCCCTTCCCGACCGCGACTCCGTGGATGGAGGTCTTGTACTGCGCGTAGATCTCCATGTGGCACCTGCCGCACGTCTCGGCGACCTTGAAGCGCGACACCTTCGCCTCGGAGTTCTTCACCTTCATCACCGCGTGGTTCCCGTGGCAGTCCTGGCACAGCGGCGCCTTCGCGTTCCCCCGCACGATCGCCTTGCCGTGCGCCGAGTCGAAGTAGGCGAGGACGTTGTCCGACTGCGGTGCCCCTTCCTTGTTCCCCTTGAAGTGGCAATGGGTGCACGCCACGCGCTTGGGGTGCTGGCGATGCGGGATCTCGCTGACGTCGAAATGGCAGTCCGTGCACGTCTTCTTCTCGTGGACCGACCCTTTCAGCGAATCCCCCGTGGCGAAGAGGTCCCGGACGCGGCCGTCCACGAGCAGCTTGCGGAACTCCGGCTTGCCGTGGCAGAGCGTGCATTTCTCGAGGGAGATGGAGGCGACCGCGTCCCCCGGGTGGAGCCCGGACCACGCCCCCCAAAGGACGATGGCGAATGCCGCGAAGACGAACTTCCTCATAAAAGCCCTTCCCCCTTGAGTTTCTCGTATTCCAGAGGGTGCTCCTCCCGCAGCCACTCGACCGAAACCTTCCCGGTGAGCCACGCGGGGTTCATCGGGAAGACGGACGGGTGGAGGTGCACGTTGTAGAGGTGCCACAGGAACAGGATCACGAATCCCAGGAGCCCCTGGTAGCCGTGGATGATGATCGCCAGGTCGAGCGCGAACTTCGGGAAGACGACCATCGCGTACTCCTCCCCCCACAGCATGAAGCCCGTGACCGCGATGAGGACGGTGCCGATCGACGCCCCCCAGTACTGGAACTTCTCCTTGTAGCCGTACTTCCCGAAGCGGGGGTATTCGTCCGCCGTGCCGAGGTTGTACCGCAGGGACTGCAGGAAGTCGTCGATGTCGCGCCGGGTGATGAGGATGTCCCGGAACTCCTTCCGGCCCTCGGCGGAGAGGAACATGTAGAAGAGGTGGTGCAGAACGTTCGCCATGAGGAGCACCGCGGCGATCCGGTGGATGATGCCGCGGTTGTGGACGCCGCCCTCCATGCGGATGATCGCCTGGGCCAGCGCGTTCTCGTGGTACATGAGCGCGAACCCGGTGACCGCGAGCACGAGCAGCAGCACGGTGAGGATCATGTGCTGCACGCGGAAGAGGAGCGACATCCGGATCACCTGCCCGGACGCGAGATCGTCCCTGCTCATCCCTGCCCCTCCTTTCCGCCCTTCCGCCTGCGGTTCCACCGGCCGTACAGCTCGAGCCCGACGTGGAGCACGAACAGGACCATCAGGGCGGTGATGAAGATGGTGTAGAACATCCGGACCGCGAACACCCCCAACGCCTTCTTGGGGGAGACCTCGACGTGGACCGGGCCTTTCGCGAAATTCGGGCCCGCGTTCGGATGGCACTTGCCGCACGTCTTCGGGAGGTTCGCCCGGTTGACGGTGGACGCGGGGTCGGCGGACGGCAGGATGTCGTGCACCCCGTGGCAGGAGGAGCAGTTGGCCGCCTTCGTCATCCCGTACTCCACCGCGATGCCGTGGAACGAGTCCATGTAGGAGGATACCGGGTGGAGATCCCCTCCTTCTCGTGGCACCCGGAGCACGTCTTCGGGATGTTCCGGGAGCTGACCGGCGACGCCGGGTCGGCGGCCTTCACGATCGTGTGTTCGCCGTGGCAGTCGGTGCACACCGGCGAGTCCGCGATCCCGCCCCGCATCCCCTTCCCGTGGACGCTCTTCTCGTACTGCTCGAGGATTCCCGGGTGGCACTTGCCGCACAGCGTCGGGATGTTCTGGCGGTGGGTGGCCGACTTGGGCTGGTCGCCCGGGAGGATCGAGTGGTTCCCGTGGCAGTCGGAGCAGACCGCGCTGCCGGTCAGCCCCGCCTTCCGCGACGCCACCCCGTGGACGCTCTGTTCGTACGAAGCCAGCAGCTTGTGATCCGGCAGGTGGGGGTACCGCGCCTCGAGCGCCCGTTCCTTGTGGCACCGCAGGCAGGTCGCCGGG
>JACRNP010000075.1 GCA_016234845.1 Deltaproteobacteria bacterium
CGTGGAGCCCGAGGTGCTCCTGATGGACGAACCGTGCTCGGCGCTGGACCCGGTCTCCACCGCCAAGATCGAGGAGTTGATCGAGGACCTGAGCGACCGGTACACCATCGTCGTCGTGACCCACAACATGCAGCAGGCGGCGCGGATCTCCGACAGCGTCGCATCCTTCCTGCTGGGCGAGCTGATCGAGATGGACAAGAGCGGGAAGATCTTCACCAACCCGTCCGACAAGCGGACGGAGGAGTACATCACCGGAAGGTTCGGCTGAAATTTACCGGGAGGCGGTGAACGGAGATGAAGAAGCACTACGCGGAGCAGCTGGGGGGAATCCGGGAGATGGTCCTCCGGATGGGGGGGCTGGTCGAGCAGATGACGCGACGGGTCATCCAGGCGCTCGTCAAGCGCGACACCAGTCTCCTCGCCGAGGTCCGGGCGATGGAATCGAAGGTCAACCAGCTGCACGTCGAGATCGACGAGGCGTGCCTGGAGCTCATCGCCCTGCGGCAGCCGGCGGCCGTCGACCTGCGGTTCATCACGGCCGCGATGAAGATCATCGTGGACATGGAGCGGATCGGCGACCAGGCGATCAACATCGTCGAGCGCGCGGAGTCGCTCCTCGCCGTTCCCCTGCTGAAGCCGCTGATCGACATCCCGAGGATGGCCGACATCACGCAGGAGATGCTCAAGGCCGCGCTGGACGCCTACGTGAACGGGGACGACCGGCTGGCGTACGAGACGATCCTCCGGGACGACGAGGTCGACCAGCTCAAGGACCAGGTGTTCCGGGAACTCCTGACCTTCATGATGGCGGACCCGACCACCATCCCGCGGGCGATGGACCTCATCCTGGTGTCGCGCCACATCGAGCGGATCGCCGACCACGCCACCAACATCTGCGAGGACGTGATCTTCATGGTCAAGGGGAAGGACGTGCGGCACCAGGGCCCGCTGGCGTGACGTGAAACCTTCCTTTCCCTTTGCCCCTCCAAAGGGCGGATGGTACATTCGATGACGAAATCCACCCCCGGAGGACACCGATGCGATACCTGATCCTCGGAAGCGGACCCGCAGGGATTGCCGCCGCGAAGGCGGCCCGGAAGACGGACCGGGACGCCGAAGTCGTGATCGCCACCGAAGAGCACGGGGCGCCGTACCTTCGGCCCCTCCTCCCCGACCTGGTCTCCGGCGAACGGGAGCCGGCGGGAATCGCCGACCCCCAGGGGAAGGACCTTGCGAGCCTGAAGATCCGGGTGCTGGCGGGGAAACGGGCCCGTCGCGTCGACGCGGCGAAGAACCGGGTGGCGTTCACGGACGGATCGGAGGAGACGTACAACTTCCTCTGCGTCGCCGCGGGAGGACGCCCGATCCTTCCCGCCGCATTGATGGGAGCTCCCGGAGCGTTCCTGTTCCTCAACTCCTTCGGCGACGCCCAGCGGCTGCGGGAACGGGCGATGCGATCGGACGTGACGGTCGTGTACGGCCCCGGGTACCTGGGCATCGAGGCGGCGCGCGCCCTCCGGAAGCTCGGAAACCAGGTGGTCTGGATCGATCCGGGGCTTCCCCGGTTCGGGAACCCGATCTCCGGCGACGTGCAGGCGCGGGTGGCCGACCAGCTCCGGGCGAAGGGCGTGAAGACGAAGGAGGGGACCGAGATCGCCGACGTGATCGACGTCGACGGAAAGAATTTCGCCGTCGTGACCGCGGGGGGGGAGGAGATCCGCTGCCAGCTGATCGTGGCGGCGACCGAGCGGCTCCCGGGCATCGGGTTCCTCGAGGGGAGCGGCGTCAAGGCGGGCGCCGGCGTGCTGGTGGACGAGTACCTCCGGACCAACGTCTCCAACATCTACGCCGCGGGCGACTGCGCCGAGGTGTACGACATCAACCGGCGGGAGAGCCGGATCAACTTCGGCTGGCGCAGCGCCATCAAGCAGGGAGAGCTGGCCGGCGAGAACATGGCCGGCGGCAACAAGGTCTACATCCGCAATTCCGAGGATTATTTCGGCCTGCTCTACGGGGCGCCGCTCCTGGAGCGCGTCGAGGCGTAGCTCCCCGTCACGGCGTTCCGTCGATCGACGGGTCGTACGGCCGCGGTTCGCCGTCGGGGACCAGGAACTCCCCGACGGTGAACCGGTACCGGCACGCCGGGCACACGAGGACCACCTCGAGCTTCCTCCCCTCCTTCGGCCCCGCCCGCAGGAACGCCACGTGAAATCCCCCCCCCGCGGCGCAGGAGGGGCAGGAAGAGAGTTCCGAATCAACTTCAACCCGATTCATGTCCGACTCCATGCGTAGCTGGCGGAGGACACTCTTCAGAAAAACCGGTGGTGAGCCAGGATCGAAGAGTGTCCCCCTCTGACCGGGTCAATAGTCGATCCCCTTCTCCGCCTCGATCCCCTCGTCGAACGGGTGCTTGACGCTGCGCACCTCGCTCACCAGGTTCGCCGCGCGGATCACGTCTTCGTGCGCTCCCCTCCCCGACAGGACCAAGTGCACGGAGGGCGGTTTCCCGCCGATCAGCGCGAGGACGTCCCCCACGTCGATCAAGCCCAGCCGGACCGCCACGTTCACCTCGTCCAGGATCACCACGTCGTACTTCCCGGAGAGCATTCTCTCGCGGGTGAGCGACAAGGCCCCGCGGGCGGCCTCGCGGTGCTCGTCCATCGGAAGGGAATCGCCGCGGATCCCCACGAATCCCTTCCCCATCGGGAGGAGCTCGAACTCGGGGGCCAGCCGCTTCGCGCCGTCGATCTCCCCGTAGTGAAGCGACCCCTTGATGAACTGGACCATGAGGACCTTCATCCCGTACCCCACCGCGCGCACCGCGATCCCGAGGCAGGACGTGGTCTTCCCCTTCCCGTCCCCGGTGATGACGAGCACGAGCCCCCGCCGGGGCTTTTCCGGCAACCGTTCCGGTGCTTTCGTTTCCGTCATGGCCGACTCCCCCCCGCCCCTCCCCGGCGCACGTAAGATGTGGGGCCGGGAGGAGCGATTCCGGTGGAATTCAAAAATCCCTCGGCATGTGGAATAATGAAGCCTGGAGACCGGGACGCTTCCCGGCGGAGAGTGCTCCAACACGAGCTTCGCGCCGTTGGGGTACCCCCGCAACGGGAGATAAGGGGGGCACCATGGACAAGAACCATTGCATGGTATGCGCGAAGCAGGGCGCCTTCGAAGGCGGGATCTGCGATCTGTGCAAGGCGATCATCCGCGGCGAGGCGCTCGAGGGGCAGCACCAGATCAAGAAGGACTCCGACCGCTCCCTCCATAAGGAAGGGACGGTCCTCGAAAAGAAGACCCACGGCTGACGGCCGCGCGGGAGCGCCCCCGCGGGCCGTCACGCCGGGGCGCCTCCCGCGATCGCCGCGAACCTCTTCCCGAAATCCACGCACGCCGCGAGGTCGTGTTCCGAGGGCGCCATGCGCACCCGGATCGGCTCCGGGGCGACCTTGATCCGCATCGACGTCAGGATGTCCTGCACCGTCTTGATCGCCTCCCCGCTCCACCCGTAGGACCCGAAGACGGACGCGGGCTTCCCCTTCATGTTCAGCACCACGAGGTTGGCGATCAGGTGCAGGATCGGGTGCGGGACGTTGCTGTTGAGCGTGGGCGTCCCCACCAGGAACCCGACGCACTCCTCGACCTGGTCGATGATCGCGTCCATCGGGGATTCCACGCTGTTCATCAGCACCGGCACCAGCCCCGCCGCCGCCACCCCTTCCGCCACCTTGCGCGCCATCGCCGCCGTGTTCCCGTAGGCGGAGGCGTAGACGATCACGACCTTTTTCTCCTTGACCCGCTCGGCGATCGAGGCCCGCTCCTCGTACCGCGCGAGGTACTCCAGCGGGTTCTTCCGCAGGATCGGCCCGTGGGACGGGGCGATCATGTCGATCGGCAACTCTCGCACCCGCGCGCACGCCTTCAGGATGTGCTCCTTGTACGGCCGCATGATCGTCCCGTAGTAGAACTCGAACGCGTCGCGCGCCTTGCCGGGCTCGTGGAGCTCGTCGTTATAGGTGTGCGGGCTGGAGTAGTGGGCGCCGAGGAAATCGCACGGGAACAGGATCCGGTCCTCCACGAGGTACGTGAGGATCGTGTCGGGCCAATGGAGAAACGGGGCGTGGATGAACCGGAGGGTCTTCCCGCCCAGCGGGAGCTCCTCGTCGTCGCCCACCACGCGGAACGGAAACCCGGTGTTCACCAGGTTGTCCACGAACGTCTTGGCGGAGCGGGACAGGAGGACCGTCGCGTTCGGGTTCCGGTCCAGGAGGTCCACGAGGGCGCCGGCGTGGTCCGGCTCGGAGTGGTTGACGACCACGTAGTCGATGTCGGCGACCGGGAGGACCTCCTCCACGTTCCGGAGGAATTCCCCCGCGAAAGGACGCTTC
>JACRNP010000076.1 GCA_016234845.1 Deltaproteobacteria bacterium
CGCGGGGCAGGAGAAGGAGCGCGCCGCCGTGGCGCGCGAGCTCCACGACGAGTTCGGCCAGGTGCTGACGGCGCTCGCCCTCGACGCGGCGTGGCTCCGGGACCGCCTGAAGGAAGCCGATCCCGCGGCGTCGCGGCAGGCCCAGTCGATGTGCGGCATCATCGACAAGGCGATCGACGAGGTCCGCGGGATCGCGACCCGCCTTCGGCCGGGCGCCCTCGACAACCTCGGGCTGGTGGACGCGCTCGACTGGTATATACGGGACTTCGAGAAGCGCTCGAGGGTACGATGCTTCTATCGCCCCCGCGGCGTTCCGCGGATCGCGGACAAGGCGGCGACCGCCGTGTACCGGATCGCCCAGGAGGCGTTGACGAACGTGGCGCGCCACTCCGGCGCGACGCGGGTGGACGTCTCGCTCCGGGTGGAGGAGGGCGTCCTCCTTCTTTCGGTGGAGGACGACGGGAAGGGATTCGACCCGGGGCGGCTGGGCGAATCGAAGGGGCTCGGGGTGGTCGGGATGCGGGAACGCGCGTCGCTGATCGGCGGGGCGCTCTCGATCGGCTCCCGCCCGGGCGGGGGGGCCCGGATCGACCTGCGTCTCCCGCTCCGCATCGCGAAAGGGGAAACGGCGTGATTCGCGTCCTGCTGGCCGACGACCACAGCATCGTCCGGGACGGGCTGCGCCGCCTGGTCGACGGGGCGGGCGACATGACCGTGGTGGCGGAGGCGGCGGACGGCCGCGAGGCGATCCGGAAGGCGGAGGAGACCCGGCCGGACGTGGTGGTCGTCGACATCTCCATGCCCGGGCTGGACGGACTGGAAGTCGTGGAACGGATCCACGACGCGCATCCGAAGACGGCGATCCTGGTTCTGACGATGCACGAGGAGGAGCAGTACGTGGTCCGTGCGTTCGGCGCCGGAGCCGGCGGATACATCACCAAGCGGGCCGCGGCCGACCAGCTGATCCGGGCCATCCGCAAGGTGAAGGAGGGCGGGAGGTACCTGAGCGACGAGGCGGCGGAGGCGCTCGCCCGGCGGATGGGGAAGGGACCGTCGGACCGCACCTCCCTGGACGCGCTTTCGACCCGGGAGATCCAGGTCCTGCGGGGACTTGCCCTCGGCAGGAGCAACCGGGAGATCGCGGAGGGGTACGCCATCAGTCCCAAGACCGTCGACACGTACCGTTTCCGGCTCCTGAAGAAGCTGGGGCTGCGCAACAACGCGGAGCTCACCCGCTTCGCGATCCAGAACCGGATCGTCGAGCCGTGAACGTCGGTCGTTCGGCCGCGTGTAGGTAAATCCCCTACAGGAAAATCCAAACCGCACCGATGACCCCGTTCCGCCTCCCTTGATATAATTTCCGTCGCGGGAAGGTCGCGTGGACCGTATCCGGACCGGTACCCGCAACAGCGGGAACGTTCGCCGGCTCTGCGGCGGATTTCCAAAGGAGGAGATCATGAAGGGAACTGCAGGCAAGGCGTTCATCATCGCCGTGGCGATCCTGTCTCTGGCCATAACGGCATCCGCCGGCTTCGCGGCGGAAACCGTCAAGGTGGGCATCCTGCTCCCCCTGACCGGTTCTCAGGCGAAATTCGGGGAGATCGAGAAGCGTTCGTTCGAGATGGCGGCCGAGGAGATCAACGCAAAGGGCGGTGTGAACGGGAAGAAGATCGAGCTGCTCTTCGAGGACGATACCGGGAAGCCGGACATCGGGCGATCGGGGATGGAGAAGCTGATCTCCCGGGAGAAGGTGCCCGTCATCACGGGCGGCTACTCCAGCTCCGTCACCGCGGCGGCGGCGCCCGTCGCGCAGCGGTTCCAGGTGCCGTTCGTCATCTGCACCGGGTCGGCCGACGACATCACCGAGAAGGGATACGACTACGTCTTCGAGCGAATACCCGAACGCGGTGGAGTCGTTCCTGAAGGAAGTGGCCAAGGACGTGAAGACCGTCGCGCTCCTTTATGAAAACAGCGCGTTCGGCCAATCCAGCTCGAAATCGTTCGAGGAGGACGCCAAGAGGCTCGGGCTGAAGATCGTCGTCAAGGAGGGGTACCAGGCCGGCGCGATCGACTTCAAGCCGATCCTCACCAAGGTCAAGGCGGCGAATCCCGACATGATCTACATGGTTTCCTACGTCATGGACGCCTCCCTGCTGATGCGCCAGTCGAAGGAGCTCCGGATCAACCCGAAGATGTTCGTCGGCGGCGGGGCCGGGTTCACCCTCCCCGAGTTCGCCAAGAGCGCGGGCGACGCGGCGAATGGCGTATACTCCGCCACGCTCTGGATCGAGACACTGCCGTTCCCGGGGGCCAAGGCGTACTTCGACAAGTTCAAGAAGAAGTACGGCTCCGAGACGGAGTACCACGGCGCGGAGGCGTACGCGGCGATGTACGTCGTCGCGGACGCCCTGAAGCGGGCGAAGAGCATCACCCCCAAGGACGTTCGGGAGGCCCTGACGAAAACGGATATGAAAACCGCCTTCGGGCCGGTCAAGTTCATTTCGTACGGCAAGAAGACCCAGCAGAACAAGCTCGACACGTATCTGGTCCAATGGCAGAATGGGGAACTGGACGCGGTGTGGCCGAAGAACGCAGCCACGAAGAAGTACATCTACCCGACGCCGCCCTGGGACAAGCGCAAGTAGCGGTTCCCCGCGGGTTTTCCCGCGTGAGGCCGCCGGGCGGGTCGGTTCCTCCATCCGCCCGGCGGCTGTGATCAACGGTTCGATCGCATCGGCGTCCGCGGGCGCCCGTGCCCGGCCGGACAGGGCGGAGACGGAATGGACGTTTTCCTGCAGATCATCGTGGCGGGGCTCCTCAAGGGCGGGCTGTACGCCCTGATCGGGATCGGGATGACCCTCATCATGGGCGTCATGGGGATCATCAACCTGGCCCACGGACAGCTGATGATGCTGGCGATGTACGTGACATTCGTCCTCAACGCAATGGGGGTGGACCCGTACATCTCCCTGTTCGTCGCCATGCCCCTCCTGTTCCTGCTGGGAGTGGCGATCCAGAGGTTCCTGCTGAACCCCCTCATCAAGGCGGACACGATCCTCCCGGAGAACCAGGTGCTCATGACGGTGGGGATCGGGATGGCGCTGACCGAGATCGTCCGGTTCATCTTCTCGTCGGACTACAAGTACATCACCAGCACGTATTCCAACCAGACCTTCTTCCTCGGGAACATCTCCTTCAGCAGCGCCCTGACGATCGCGTTCGGGATCGCCGTCGCCTTCACGGCGGCGATGTTCTTCTTCCTGATCAAGACGGACCTGGGGCGGTCCATCCGCGCGACCGCCCAGGACAAGGACGCGGCGACCCTCATGGGGGTGAACACGGGGCGCATCACGGTGATCACGTTCGGGCTGGGGGCCGGGCTGGTCGCCGCCGCGGGGTGCCTGCTCGCGCCGGTGTACTACATCTTTCCGGACCTCGGGGGGCCGTTCACGGCCAAGGCGTTCATCATCACCATCCTGGGCGGACTCGGGTCGACGGTGGGGGCCATCTTCGGGGGGGTGACGCTGGGGCTGGCCGAGAGCATGGGGGCCACGTACTTCGGGATGGAGTACGAGGACATCATCGGGCTGACCATCTTCGTGCTCGTGCTCCTCTTCCTGCCGGGCGGCTTCAAGCGCCTGACGAAGATATAGGAAACGGGCGCCCCGTGAAGAAGAACCTCCCCCCCCTGGCCGTCGTCGCCCTGGTCGCCGGGCTTCCGCTGGTCATGAAGGACAACTACTACCTGCACCTGATGATCCTCTTCCTGATGTGGGTCGTCATCGGATCGGCCTGGAACCTCATCGCGGGGTACACCGGGCAGGTGTCGTTCGGGGACGCGGCCTTCTTCGGCTGCGGGGCGTACACCGCGGGGCTGCTGGCGCACCACCTCGGGGTCTCGACCTGGTGGGGGCTGGCCCTGGGGGGATTCACCGCCGTCGCGGTGGGCCTCCCCTTCGGGTGGATCTGCTTCCGGATGCGCGGCGCCTATTTCGCGCTGGCGACGCTGGCGCTGAACGAGGTCCTGCGGCACGGCGCGACGATCGCGGAAAAATTCACCGGCGGCATGGTGGGCATCCTCATCATGCCCTCCTTCACGTCGAAGGTCCCCTACTACTACATCGCCCTGGCGATGGCGGTGGCGAGCCTCGCGAGCCTGCAATGGGTCGTTCGCTCCAAGCCGGGGTATTACTTCGTCTCCATCCGGGAGGACCAGGATGCGGCGGAGAGCCTCGGGATCGACACGCACCTCTACAAGATGCTCTCCCTGGCGTACGCGGCCTTCTGGACCGGGATCGCCGGAGCCCTCTACATGAACTACATGGGGTTCATCGACCCGCACGTCGTCTTCAACCTGCACGACATCTCCATCATGGCGATCCTCGTCGGGATCGTGGGCGGCGTCGGGACGGTCTACGGCCCCGCCGTCGGCGCGTTCGTGATGGTCGCCGTCCAGGAGATGTTCCGGTCCGGTTTCTTCGGCCTCTTCAAGTGGCTGGGCGACGCCTCCGGGTCCGAGGGGCTGGTGCAGGTCGCCAAGGTGCTGACACAGGCGCACGTCCTCGGGTTCGGGATCCTGGTGGTCGTGGTGATCCTCGTCCTTCCCAACGGGATCGTCGGGGACTGGCCGAAGATCCGCAGGCGGGTGTTCCGGCTCGGCACCGGGACCGGGAGCTGAAGGGGAAAGGGATGGCGTACTTCCAGGTCGACAGGCTGGTGAAATATTTCGGGGGGCTGGCCGCGGTCAACGGGGTGTCCTTCGAGGTGGCGCAGGGGGAGATCTTCGGGCTCATCGGACCCAACGGCTCCGGGAAGACGACGACCTTCAACATGATCAGCGGATACCACCGGCCCACCTCCGGGAGGGTGCTCTTCGAGGGGAGGGAGATCCACCGGCTGCCGACGCACAAGATCTGCCACCTGGGCATCGGAAGGACCTTCCAGGTCGTCAAGCCCCTGGGGCGGATGACCGTCCTGGACAACGTGATCGCCGCCGCGTACTCCCGGGTGGGGACGCATCACAAGGCGATGGAAGAGGCGTTGAAGACGATCGACTTCTGCGGCCTCACGCCGGTCAAGGACGTTCTGGCGAAGGCGCTGCCGATCGCCGGGCGCAAGCGGCTGGAGATCACCCGCGCGATGGCGACGAAACCGAAGCTGCTGCTGCTCGACGAGACGGCGGCGGGGCTAAACCCCTCCGAGCTCGTGGAGGCGATCGACCTGATCCGGAAGATCCGGGCGAGCGGCACCACCATCGTCATCATCGAGCACATCATGCACGTGATCATGACGATCTCCGACCGGATCCACGCGATCAACTTCGGCCAGACGATCGCCGAGGGGACGCCGAAGGAGGTCGCGGCGAACCAGGCGGTGATCGAGGCGTACCTGGGGACCGACTATGCTTAAGGTGTCCGGAATCGACGTCTTCTACGGCGACCTCCAGGTCCTCTGGGACGTCTCCTTCGAGGTGCGCGACAAGGAGATCCTCGTCCTGGTCGGAGCCAACGGCGCGGGGAAATCGACCACCTTGAAGTCGATCTCCGGCCTCCTCAAGCCCCGGAAGGGGACCATCGAATTCGACGGCGTCCGCCTCGACCAGCTTCCGCCGGACCGGGTGATCGGCCAGGGGGTGGTCCACGTCCCGGAGGCCCGGCGGCTGTTCCGCGAGATGTCGGTGGAGGAAAACCTCATCATGGGCTCCCTCTCCCCGGAGGCCCGGAAGAAGCGGGCGCAGACGATGGAGTGGGTCTACGAGCTTTTCCCGCGGATGAAGGAACGCCGCAAGCAGGCCGCGGGGACGATGAGCGGCGGGGAGCAGCAGATGTGCGCCATCGGCCGCGGGCTGATGGCCCTGCCGAAAGTCCTGATGTTCGACGAGCCGTCGCTGGGCCTCTCCCCGATCCTCGTGCAGGAGGTCTTCCAGATCGCGAAACGGATCAACGGGGAAGGGGTCACGGTCATGCTGGTGGAGCAGAACGTCCGCCAGACGCTGGCGATGTGCGACCGGGCCTACGTGCTGGAGAACGGCCGGGTCGTCCTGCAGGGAACGGGGAAGGAGCTGCTGGCCGACCCGCACGTGAAAGAGGCATATCTCGGGATCTGACGCGCCCGTACCGTAACTCCGCCGGCATTCGACCGCCGCTGCATCCGCTCCCGCGGCCCCTACCGGAATTTCGCTCCCCCCTTTTTATTCCGCCCAGTGCCGATTTGTTCTAAGCTGTTCTCCGGAATCTAGGGAGGAGGACGGCGATGCGCATCGAATGTCTTTCCGCGGATCTACGCAAGGTCAAGGCGGACATGGTCGTTGCGACCCTGTTCGAGGGGGAGAAGCGTCCCTCGGGGGTCGCCGCTGCGCTCGACGCCTCCGTCGGCGGGGCCGTCTCGGCCGCGGTCGCGGCGGGAGATTTCACCGGGAAGGCGGGGGAGACGTTCTTCCTCCGGCCCGCGAAGGGCGTCGCCTCGACGCGCGTCCTGGTGGTCGGCCTCGGGAAGCGCGACCGGTTCACTCCGGACTCGGCGCGGCAGGCCATGCTGCCGGTCGTCCGGACCGCGGTGAAACTCAAGCTCTCCACCGTGGCCTCCGTCGTCCCCTGCGCGGGGGAGAGGGGAGTCCCCGCGGCCGCGCGGTTCGCCGCCCTCGGAGCCGCGCTGTCGTCCTTCGAATTCGACCGGTACCGGTCCGAAAAGGACCACCGGATCGCCCGTTTCCTCTTCGTCTGCGCGGAAGGGAAATCGTTCCCGGAAACCCGTGCGGCGGTTTCGCGGGGCGCCCGCCTGGGGGAGGCGATCAACTGGGGGCGTAATCTGGTCGCGACACCCCCGGGGGAGCTCAAGCCCGCCGACCTCGCCCGTGCCGCGAAGGGCGTCGGGAAGGGGATTTCCCGTTCCGCGGCGGCGAAGATCCGGGTCCGCGTCCTCGGGGTTCGGGAACTTGCGGCGATCCGCGCCGGGGGGATCCTCGCGGTCGGGAAAGGGAGCCAGGCGCCTCCCCGCCTCATCGTGGCCGAATACCGCGGCGGGCGCCCGGGCGGGCGGTGGACGGCCCTGATCGGGAAGGGCGTGACGTTCGACACCGGGGGCATCTCCCTCAAGAAGTGGGAGGGGATGGAGAAGATGAAGTACGACATGGCCGGCGGCGCCGGGATGCTGGCCACGATCCGGGCGCTGGCCGCGCTCGGGGTTCCCCGGAACGTGGTCGCCGTGGTCCCCGCCGTGGAAAACATGCCGTCCGGGACCGCGTACCGGCCGGGGGACGTGCTTCGAACCATGTCCGGAAAGACGGTCGAGGTGCTCTCCACGGACGCCGAAGGCCGGCTGATCCTGGCGGACGCGATGACGTACGCGGTGCGGAGGTACAAGCCGGAGTCGATGATCGACGCCGCGACCCTGACCGGCGCGTGTCTCGTCGCGCTGGGGAGCGTGAACATGGGGATGATGGGGAACGACGGGAAACTCCTGGCATCGATGCGGTCGGCCTCGTCCCGCTCCGGGGAGAAGGCGTGGGAACTGCCGCTGCACGAGGAGTACCGGGAACAGATCAAGAGCGAGATCTCGGACCTGAAGAACATCGGGGGACCGGAGGCGGGGACGATCACGGCGGGATGGTTCCTGCGGGAGTTCGCGGGCGATACGCCGTGGGTGCACTTCGACATCGCCGGAACGGCGTGGATCGACAAGGAGAAGCGGGGGTACGCCCCCGGTCCCTCGGGCGCGCCGGTGCGACTCCTCGTCGAATTCCTGTCGCCCTCCCGGGGCTGAGACGGAGAGTCCGCATGCCAGGGAAGCCGACACTCGATCCGGAAAACCGTACGTACGTGAGTTGCCCCCGCTGCTCCGTGCAGATCCCGGCCGACCTCCCGGTATGCCCCTTCTGCCGGCAGCCCGTGGCGGCGCCGCCGCCCGCGGCCCCCAAGGACATCCGCGAGCTCCTCGTGGTGCCGGATCGGTTCCCCGCGGCGAAGAAATATCTCCGGGAGCACGGGAAGTGGGTGAAGATCGCGGCGCCGGCCGTCGCGGCGGTCGCGGTGCTCTGGGTCGTCTTCCTACTCGTCACGCGGCTGACCGTGACGATCCCGGCGGACGCGACGTTCCCGATCGAGGTGGCGCGCGAGAAGAACGGAGGGGTCGTCCTGCTGAAGGGGAAGCTTACGAACCGGGGCGAGGACGTTCCGGACCTGTCCCTCCGCTCCATCGGCATCACCGCGGAATTCCGGATGGGCGACGGGAGGGTGGAACGGAAACGGGTGTTCCCGAAATCCCCGTTCCGGGGGGAGGGAGCGCTTTTCCGGGGAGAGTCGGGCGACTTCGAGCTCGAGGTCCCGAAAGAGGCGAAGGAAGTCATCCTCCGCGCGGAGGTCGTGAACCTGGGGGAGGACCGCCAGTTCGTCCCCGCGGGACAAAGGTCCTCCCGCCCCCCCGCGAAAAGTAGGCGGTGACCCACTCCCGCGTGAGGCGGCACGGGGGGGAGTTGCGGCGCATCGTCCACTCCCGCAGCGCCAGCAGATCCTCGTACACGTCCACGTCCCGCTCCGGCGGGAGGAAGGAAAAGGGCGCCTCGAGCGACCGGCATCGTTCCGCGGCCTGCGCCAGGACCTCCGGCGTGCTCCAGGAGATCCCCCCGAACGGGCGGATGTCCGGAGAGGAGAGGCCGACGAGATAGAACCCCCCGTCCGTCGAGGGGCCGAACACCACCGCCGCACCGTCCCGGATCTCCCGGAAAGCCGACCGCACCGTATCCGCCGAAAGCGCCGGGCAGTCCGCGCCGACGATCGCCACCCGTCGCGCTCCGCCCCGGAACGCCACGTCCGCCGCGTTGTCCATCCGTTCGCCGAGGTCCGACCCCGTCTGCGGCAACCGTTCGAAGCGGGCGAACGGCGGCCACTCGAACCGCTCCATGCCCGGGAGGGGAGCGAGGAACAGAATCCGCCGGACTCCCCGCAGGGAGGACATCTCGGCCCCCGTGTCCGCGAGCATGCATCCGTACAGCGCGGCCGCCTCGCGGGCGGCCAACGGGGGGCACAGGCGGGTCTTCACCGCCCCGGCACGCGGGATCTTCCCCATCACGATGAGCGCCTCGTCGCACCGCATTCCCTCTCTCCACCCCCGGGGCCCATTGTAGCGCGGAGGCGGGGAGGGCAAAATTGCCAATGCCGCCGAAACGGAATACAGTACGGTGGGCTCCTGCACCCGCATCCCTCGCCAGGGTTCGACGCAGCGGAAGCCTGGTGAGGAATATGGGTCATACCGGCCGGAGGGGATTCTTGACGCGGCACCACGGGGTCTTCGCCCTTGCGGTTCTCCTTCTGTTCCCGCTTCCCGCGCGGGCCGTCGCGGATGCCGGCGCTCGCGATTCCCGTGCGATCTCCGCCATCGACGCGGCGGCATCCATCGGGGGAGATGCCGCCGCGTCGGCCATCGTCCCGTATCTCCGGGAACGGGACCTCGCGATCCGAAACCACGCGATGCGGCGGCTGGTCGAGATCGGGGAACCGGCGGTCGGCCACCTGCTGTCGGCGCTCTCCGACGAGAGCGCGCGGTGGTCCGCCTCCGGCGCCCTCCTGAACATCGGCGCCCCGGCGGTCCGGAAGACCGTTCTCGCCGTAAGGGACCCGAACCCGGCGGTCCGTCGCGGAGCCCTCTTCATCCTCCAGCAGCTCGAGGTCGTTTCCGCGTCGCCGTCGATCCAGGGGGCGCTCTCGGACCCCGACCCGACCGTCCAGGCGCAGGCGATCCGCGCGATGGCCCATTTCCGGGGCGAGGGGGCCCTCCGGTTGATCCTCACGAAGGTGGAGAGCCCGAGCGCGGCGGTCCGGGACGTCGCCATCGATTCCCTGGCCCGCTTCGGATCGGAAGCCGTTCCGTCCCTCCGGTCGCTCTACCGGCAAGGGTCGGAGGAAACGCGTGCCGCCGCGGTGAGGTCCCTGGGCGCCGTCGGGACCGGCGACGCCCTCGGTCTCGTGCGGTCGTCGCTCAAGGACCGATCGGTCCTCGTCCGGTACTACGCCTGCCGGACGCTCGGGGAGGCGGGGGACGCGGGGGCCGGCCCCGCCCTCGTGGAGATGCTTTCGGATCCGGACCCCACGGTTCGCGAGGCGGCGGTGGAGGCGTCCGCACGGATGCCGGAGGCCGTGCAGGAGCAGCTGTTCGAACTCCTCCGGCGGGGATCCGTGACGCAGAAGATCGAGGCGGCGAACGTCGCGCGGAAGGCGCTGTACCGTCCCGCCGTACCGCTTCTGATCGCCGCGATGCGGGATCCTTCCCACGAAGTCTGCCTCTCCGCCGCCGCGGCCCTGATGGTCATCGCCGATCCTTCCTCGCTGGAAGCGCTGGTGAACGGCCTGGGCGACGCGAAGATCCGATGGGTGTGCGTCGTCGCGCTGCGGCAGCAGGGGAAGGCGAGCGTCCCCCACCTCCTTCGGCGGACCGGCGACCCCGAGCTCGACTACTGGAAGCAGCACGTGCTGGACGGCATGGGGGAGGGGGCGGTGGAGGGGTGCGCCGACGAACTGGCGAAGGGGAAGGACACCGGCGCGAAGAACGTCGCCCTGTGCACCCTCCAGCAGATCCGGGACGCCCGGGCCGCGTACCCGGTGGTCCGCATGATGGGGGACCCGCAAGTCGGGCGGCTGGCCGTCTTCCTGGCGTCGAAGATGGGCGAGGTGGCCGTCGAACCGCTCCTCCTGTCCCTTCGGGACGAGGACCCGGTCATCCGTGCCCGGGCGGTCGAGGCGCTGGCGGAGATGCGATCGGCCCACGCGGAGGCGCCTCTCCGCGGGATGCTCGGGGATCCGGATCCGATGGTGCGGGATGCGGTGGAAAAAGGGCTGGACGTCCTCTCCGGGAAGTAGCCCCCCTTGTCAGCGGCCTCCGCCGCGGGTACAATTCTCCACTTTGCCGTTTTCGAACCGAAAGGGAGCGACATGGGAGCGAAGGTCAGCAAGGTGCTCAACATCGGCCTGCCGAAGGGAAGCCTGCAGGATTCCACCCTGCACCTGTTCCGGAAAGCCGGCTTCACGATCGACGTGGGGTCGCGCAGCTACATCCCCTCGATCGACGACCCGGAGCTCTCGGGCCTCCTGATCCGGGCGCAGGAGATGGCGCGGTACGTCCAGGACGGCATCCTCGACGTGGGGCTCACGGGGCGGGACTGGGTGCTCGAGCAGAACGCCCGCGTCAAGGAGGTGTGCCCTCTGCTGTACGCCCGCGGGGGGCTGCGTCCGGTCCGCTGGGTGGTGGCCGTCCCGAACGATTCCACGATCCGATCCGTTGCGGATCTGCAGGGGAAGCGGATCGCGACCGAGCTCGTGCAGTTCACGCGGCGGTACCTGAAAGGGAAGGGGGTCGAGGCGCAGGTCGAGTTCTCCTGGGGTGCGACGGAGGTGAAGGCGCCCCGGCTCGCGGACGCCATCGTGGAATTGACGGAGACGGGGAGCAGCCTCCGGGCGAACAACCTGCGGATCGTGGAGACGATCCTCGAATCCACCACCGTGCTGATCGCGAACCGGGAGTCGTGGAAGGACCCGTGGAAGCGCCGGAAGATCGAGAACATCGCGATGCTCCTGCAGGGCGCACTCCGGGCGGAGGAGAAGGTGGGGCTCAAGATGAACGTCCGCCGCGCGGATCTCGACCGGATCCTGAAGGTCCTCCCGGCGCTGCAGAATCCCACGATATCGACGCTCTCCGAGGCCGGGTGGTTCTCCCTCGAGGTGATCGTGGACGAAAAGACGGTCCGGGATCTGATCCCCGTGCTGAAGACGGAAGGGGCGGCCGGGATCGTCGAATATCCCCTGAACAAGGTCATTCCATAACGAACCGGACGATCCCGAAGTCGGCCGGGCCGCTGGAACGGCTCCTGTCCGATGGGCGCGGGGCGGACCTTTCCCCCGACCCGGTCCTCTTTCCCCACCGGTACGCCGACCCCGGGGACGCCGAGGCGGCTGCATTCATCGCCGCCACGTTCGCGTTCGGCGGAGTCCTCCAGATCCGGCGGTTCCTCGACCGCCTGTTCGCCGTCCTGTCCCCGTCGCCCCGGGCCGCCCTCGTCGCGCGCACTCCGCTTCCCCCCTCCGCGGTGGCCGGCATGGCCCACCGCTTCATATCCCAGGAGGGAGTTCACCGGTTCCTGCGCTGCCTCCGCGCGGCGTACCTGGCCAACGGGACCCTCGAGCGTCTCTACCTCGCCGGGAGGGGGGGGGAGGAGCCGGAGCTGCGCCGGGACCTCTCGCGATTCCTCGCCTGGTTCCGGTCCCGATGGGGGGACGCCCTCCCGGCCCAGCGCGACTTCCTTTTCCCGCGTCCCGAGCGCGGTTCGGCGTGCAAGCGCCACAACCTGTTCCTCCGATGGGTCTCCCGCGGGGCGGACGGGGTGGACCTGGGGCTGTGGACGGCGGTAACGCCCGCCGACCTCATCGTCCCCCTGGACACCCACATGGCCCGCTTCGGCGGCTGGCTCGGGCTCACCTCCCGCAAGACCCCGGACTGGCGGATGGCGGAGGAGATCACCGCGGCCCTCCGGTCGGTCTGTCCGGACGATCCGGTGAAGTTCGACTACCCCCTGACCCGGATCGGAATCCTCGGGTCGTGCACCCGCTCCCGAAGGGGAGTCTGCGGCGACTGCCCCGTCGCGCCGCTCTGTTCCCGGAAAGCGTCGGTGCGCTCCCGAAAATGATATTGCCCCTCCTTCGTCCTCTGGGATAGATTTGATAGCAGCCGCGCGTCCGAGACGCGGACCGAGGAGGCCGAACATGGCGGAAAAAAAATTGAAAATCGGCGAGATCCTGGTTTCCTCCGGGGTGATCCGGGAAGAGCATTTAAGCGACGCCCTGCGGAGCCAGAGCCAGCTCGGCGGGACGCTCGGGGAGAATCTCGTCCGGATGGGGTTCCTCTCGGAGGGGGCCCTGCTCCAATCGTTGTCCGACCAGCTGGGGATGCAGCACGTGAACCTCGCCAAGGTGGAGGTCCCGGCGGCGGTCCAGCGTCTCGTCCCGCTGGAGACGGTCCGCCTCCGTCGCCTCCTCCCGATCGGCTTCGAGGGAAAGCGGCTGGTGGTCGGGATGGTCGATCCCACCGACCTGTCCGCGCTGGGGGAAGTGGAGTTCCAGTCGGGCCACAGCAACAAGCCGGTCATCCTTTCCGCGACCCAGTTCGAGCAGGCGCTCGCCTTCTTCCAGGAGCACGGATACGGGACCGCCACCCTGAAGATCGACCCCGAGAAGGAGTCCGCCAGGCACGCCAAGGTCGAGAACAACCTGGCCAGCATGCTGACCGTGCTCCTTTCCTGGAAGGGGCAGGATCTCCACCTGTCCGCCGGCGCGATCCCGTCGATCCGGGTGGACAACGAGATCCGGCGGCTGAACCTGCCGGCCCTGAAGCCCGCCGAGATCGAGCAGATGATCCTGGCGATCCTCACGCCGGAGCAACGAAAGGCGTTCCAGGACAACCTGGAGCTCGATTTCGCCTTCTCCCTCCACGGCGTGGGGCGGTTCCGGTGCAACCTGTACCGCCAGCGCAACTCCATCGCGTTCACCGCCCGCCACGTGTCCGAGAACGTCCCGTCGGCCGGCGAGCTGGGAATCCCCGATTTCCTCCGCGAGTACTCCCTGAAGAACCAGGGGCTCATCCTCGTCACCGGGCCCAACGGGCACGGGAAGTCGACCACGCTCGCGTGGCTCGTCGAGACGATCAACCGGGAGCGGCGGTCGAACATCATCACGATCGAGGACCCGGTGGAGTTCACGCACCGCCACAAGAACTCCAACGTGAACCAGCGGGAGGTGGGGACCGACACCCTGTCGTTCGCGGACGGACTGCGGCACATCTTCCGCCAGAACCCCGACGTGATCGTGATCGGCGAGCTCCGGGACTACGAGAGCATCTCCATCGCGCTCACCGCCGCGGAGACCGGCCACCTGGTGATGGGCACGCTCCATTCCATGAACGCCACGGCGGCGGTGGACCGGATCGTGGACTCGTTCCCGGCGAACCAGCAGCCGCAGATCCGGGCCCAGCTCGCGGAGTCGCTCCTCCTCGTCTTCTCCCAGCGGCTCCTCAAGCGCGCCTCCGGGACCGGACGGGTGCTCGCGTGGGAGAAGATGGCGACCTCGCTCCGCGTGCGGAACGCCATCCGCGAAGGGAAGGCCCACCAGCTTCGGGGCATGATGCAGGCCAACGTCGAGGAGCTCGTCTCCATCGACTGGACGCTCGCCGACCTGGTCGTCGCGGGGAAGGTGAAGTACGAGGAGGCGGTGAAGTTCGCCGACAACCTGACCTACCTGAACGAGCTCCTGAAGGTCCGGGGGGCTTTCAAGTAGGTTTCTTGCGACGCCCGGGGGACGCCCGGGGAGGAGGGGGCGGCCCCATGATCGGGAAAAAGATCCGGATGGAACGGATCCTCGACCGGAACACGCGGCGGACGGTGATCGTGCCGCTGGACCACGGCATGACCGTCGGCCCGATCCCCGGGCTGGTCCAGATCCCCCCGGCCGCGAACCTGATCGCGGAAGGGGGCGCGAACGCGGCGGTCGTCCACCGAGGCGCCGCGATGTTCGGACACCGCGGGTACGGGAAGGACCTCGGCCTGCTTCTCCACCTCTCCGCCAGCACCACCCTCTCCCCCGACTCGAACCGGAAGGTCCTGGTGGCGACGGTGGAGGACGCCCTGCAGATGGGGGCCGACGGCGTGTCGATCCACGTGAACCTGGGCGCGGACGACGAGGCGCGGATGCTGCGCGACTTCGGCTCCGTGTCGAGCGCGTGCCAGCGGTGGGGGATGCCGCTCCTCGCGATGATCTACACGAGGGGGCCCAAGATCCGGAACGAGTTCGACGCGCGGTACGTCCGCCACGCGGCGCGGGTGGGCGCCGAGATGGGGGCCGACATCGTGAAGGTTCCCTACACCGGATCGCCCGAGACGTTCCGGGAGGTGACCGAGGGGTGCGCCTCCCCGGTGGTCATCGCGGGCGGGGAGAAGATGGAGAGCGACGAACAGGTGCTCCGGATGGTGCACGACTCGGTCTCCGCCGGCGGGGCGGGCGCGTCGATCGGCCGGAACGTCTTCCAGCATCGCTCGCCGGCGTCGATGGTGGCGGCGATCGTCGCCATCGTGCACGAGGGCGCCACCGTCAAGGAGGCGCTCGGGCGGATAAAGGCGAGGCCCCGGTGACCGTTCCGCGCCTCTGGGCCCGCGTCATCCCCTGGGACAAGGAGGTGGCGGTCTCCGCGCTCGAGTCGGGGGTCCCCGCCCTCTGGGTCCCGGACGGGTGCGCCTCGCAGGCCCGCGCGCTCGGGCGGGTCGTCGCCGTCTGCGCCGACGGGGACCTGCGGGAGGGAACCGACTTCCGGGTGACCCGGATGGACGGGAAGGAGGACGAATCGCGGATCGCCGCGTCGTCCCCAGACGCGGTCTGGGTGGTGTATCCCGCGGAACGCGAGATCATCCCCCTCGAAAACCTGGTCGCCTGGGGCCGCAGGATCCTCGCCGTGGCGAAGTCCCCCGAGGAAGTGGCTCTCTACCGGGGCGTCCTCGAACAGGGGGTCCACGGGCTGGTCCTATCCTGCCCCGACCCCGCCGGGATGCGCGCGCTCGCGGCCGCCGCGGGCGCGCGGGCGGAAGACGCCGCCCTCGTCGCCGGGGAAGTGGCGGAGATCGTTCCGCTCGGGATGGGGGACCGGGTGTGCGTGGACACGTGCACCTGGATCGAGGGGAGCCGCGGGATGCTGGTCGGGAACGGCAGCGCGGGGCTGTTCCTGGTCTGCGCGGAGAACGTCCCCAATCCGTACGTCCTCCCCCGCCCTTTCCGCGTGAACGCGGGCGCGGTCCATTCGTACTGCCGGGTGCCCGGCGGCCGGACCGCCTACCTCTCCGAACTGGCCGCCGGATCCGGCGTCCTCCTGGTCGACGCATCGGGGAAGGGGGAGGTCGCATGGGTCGGCCGGGTGAAGGTGGAGCGGCGCCCCCTGGTCCTCATCCGCGCGGTCGCCCCGTCCGGGAACGAGCACTCCGTGGTCCTTCAGAACGCGGAGACGATCCGCCTCGTCGGCCCGGGCGGAGCCGCGACGTCGGTGGCCCGTATCGCCGTCGGGGACCGGATCCTGTTGATGGAGGAGCGGTCCGGCCGTCACTTCGGCGTTGCCGTCGAGGAGACCATTCGGGAAAAATAACGAGCGGGACGGTCCGGCGCGAGGTAAACTGTCCGTATCGGCCGACAGGGCGGGTTTTCGGAAGGAGGGCGTATGTTCGGACTCGGGTTGTCGGAGCTTCTCGTGATCCTCGTCATCGTGGTGCTGCTCTTCGGAGCGGGGCGGCTCCCGCAGATCGGCGCGGGGATCGGCGAGGGGATCCGGAACTTCAAGAAATCGATGAAGGACGACAAGAACGAAGTCGACGTCACGCCGACCAAGGGCGACGCCGCCAGGAAATAGCGCTTTACCGGTTGTCCCTGGCCTCCAGCCTGTAGCTGTCGATGTTTTCCGGCGCGTCGAAGAACAGCACCATGAACGGGACCGATTTCCCCGGCGGAACGTGCATGTTCGCCAGCCCGTCGCCCAGCGGGTTCGAAAGCGACTTGATCATCGCCTCCCGGTTTCCCTTCTTCAGCGTTTCGACCGACACCGTGTTCCCCGCGTAGACCGAGCTTTCCGCGAGCGTCTTCCCGCCCGCGTCCTGCAGGGCCGCGAGAATGCGGATTCCGCTTTTTTCCGTGGAGGACTGGTTGGCCACCTGCCCCTTGATCACGAGGATCCTCCGGGAAGAGGCCCCGCTCTCGTAATACCCGATCACGTTCGTCACCTCGTACCGGGAGGCGGCCGTCGTCCCGCCACCCCCCCCGAGCAGCGCGGCAGCGCCCGGGGCGACGCTCTCGAGCGTCTTCCGGCCCGACGGGGTGAGTCCGAGGTACCCTGCGGCGACCAGCGCGACCGCCAGCAATACGGCCGCCCCCGCGACGGCGGGCGAGAGGGAGGACGCCGGCCGCGACGGCGCCGGGGCCGCCGGAGCGGCCGCCTCCCGCGGAGGCCGCCGGGCGCCGGCATCCGGCGCCGGTTCCGCCTCCCGGAACGGGGGAACGTCGACCGTGGACTGCTCCCCCGGCGGCGTGACGTTCCCCTCGATGGGAAGTTCCTTCTCCGCGGCTTCCGCCTCCGGGGGCGGCGCCGGCGTCATCGCGGGCTCCCGAAGCGATGTCGCCTCCAGGTCGATCGGGTCCGCGGAGATCGCGAACGAGATGTCGGCCACCGGCGGAGGTTCGGCGACGCGGTGCCCCTCTTTCAGGAAGTCGAGGGTCTCGGAGTCCGTGAGCAGGAAACCGCCTTCTCCGAAGGCGGTGGGAGGCTCCTCCGGCGGCGGTTCCACGATCGATCCGACCGGCGGAAAGGCCGGTTCCTCGTCCGCGGCGTGGATCGCCGGAAGCCCGGCCTCGCCGCCCGGCGACGATTCCGGAGCCGCCGGCGCGCCCGCTTCCGGCTCGCCGGGGTGCGTGAGCGTGTGGGGTTCGCCGGGCGCAAGGAACCGATCGAAAGCGAGATCCACCTCGTCCTTTCCTTCCGCCATCGGGGGCGGTGGCGTATCGTCCCGGGGCGGGGCGGGGAACGGGATCAGGTTGTCCTGGGACGGAGGAGGCGCGGCCGGAGGAAACAGGTCGGCGGCGGAATCGCGAAGGGCGGAACTCAAGTCGAGCCCCCCCTCGGGGCCCCCCTCCGGCAGGACGGTGCCGGTGCCGCCGTCCTTGAGGACGATGATCCCATCGCCGCACTTGCGGCACTTCACCCGGGCGCCCCTGCCCTTGATCTTCGACTCGTCGAGGCGGAACCGCGCATGGCAGGTCTGGCACTCGATGATCATGCTGCTCCTCCCGAGAATGATCTGGTTACGGAGTCCCGGGCAGGTCGAAGATGTCCGGCAGCCCGCGGCCCGATTCGGCGTGGTCCATCCCGTACCCGACCAGGAACCCGCCGCCCGCACGGAACCCCGTGAACTCCACGATGATGCCATCCTCCCTGCGCGCCCGCTTGTCCACCAGCACGCAGAAGCGGACCGAGCGGGCCCGTTTCCGCTCGAAGTGGCGGCGCAGGAACCGGACCGACCGGCCGGTGTCCACGATTTCCTCCACCACCAGCACGTCCCTCCCGGAAACGTCCGTCTCGACGTCCTTCGTCAGGCGGATCCGGGCGCCGGGAGAGACGCCTCCCCGATAGCTCGCCAGGCGGACGAAGTCGATGGCGACGGGCACGGTCAGCGCGCGGGCGAGGTCCGCAAGGAAGAAGACGGAACCTTTCAGCACGCCGACCAGGACCGGCTCCGACCCCTCGTACGCGCGGTCCACCTTCCGGGCGATGGCGCGCACCATCCGCCGGATCTGCGCCGCCGTGTACCGCGGACGAAGGGTTCGCACTTCCCGCAGGCGATCCACCCTCCGACTATAGGAAATTTCCGCCACCGACTCAAGGAGCCGGTTTTTCAAGGATCGTTCCGCGTCGGCGCTCCCCCAGCGCGCACAGCAGGATCCCCACCTCGAAGAGGGCGTACATGGGGAACGCGACCAGGAGCTGGGACACCGCGTCCGGCGGCGTGAGCACGGTCGCCAGAAGGAGCGCGCCGAGGACGGCCCCCTTGCGCCACTTCCGCAGGAATCCCGCGGTGAGGACTCCCCCCCGGCCGGCGAGAAAGAGCGCCAGCGGCAGCTCGAACATCACCCCGAAGATGAGAAGGAGCCGCAGGACCAGCGACAGGGAGTCCTTCATCGACGGCATGGGGACGACGATCGTTCTGCCGAACGACAGGAAGAACGACAGGATGGAAGGGATGGCGACGTAGTACGCGAACGACATCCCCGCGAGAAAGCCCACGGTGGACCAGGCGGCGAACACGGCGACGAGCTTCCGCTCCTTCCGGTAGAGTCCGGGGCTGGTGAAGCGCCACGCCTGGTAGAAGATGACGGGCGACGCCAGCACGAATCCGCCCCAGAGCGCCATCTTGAAGTAGGTGAGGAACGCCTCGGTGAGCTCGGTGAAGATCAGGTGGGAGTCGGCCGGCAGCGCGATGGTCAGCGGGCGGAGGAGCCGGCGGTAGATCTCCTCCGCGTAGTTGTAGCAGATCCCCGTGCCGATGCCGAAGGCGATCAGGGCGCGGATCATCCGCTTGCGAAGCTCGTCGAGGTGTTCGGTGAGGGGCTGGCGGATTTCCTCGGGGGCCGAAGACAACGGCGGTCACCCCTGCCGGGGTGTCGTCTGGTTTTCCGCGGCGGCGGCCGGCGGGGGAACCGGGACGTCCTCTCCGGACGCCTCGGCGCGTCCCGTCGCGGGACGGGTTTCCGCCGTATCGACGGGAACCTCCTTCCCGACGTCGTCCGCACCCGCGATGTTCGGGGATACGTTGGCGGCCTCCGGCGCCTTTGGAGGCTCCGCCGCCTCTTCCTCCTTCACCGCGTCCTCGATTCCCTTGCGGACCTCGTCGGACGCCTTCTTGAACTCCGCGATCCCTTTCCCGAGGCTCTTGGCGAGATCCGGAAGCCGCTTCGGACCGAAGAAGATGAGGACCACCACGAGAATGATGATCATTTCCTGGAAGCCGATGCCGAACATGCCTTCCCCTTCGCAAACCGATGTGCTGTTTGGGACCGTCATCCACTATACCGCGCCGTCGAAAGGATTTCCACGACGCCCAGCCCGCATTTCTCACCAGGCTTCTGCTGCGTCGGCGGATACGGGCATGTCTACTGCGTTGTGCCCCTCTTCCCGCGTTCGGGGTACCCCAGGGAGCGTACTTTGTACGGGAGTGGGGCGCTCGGTCGGGCTCCTCAGCGTAGTGTCGACTACGCCTCCGGGGCCCTCGGTCGCGCGCCTTGTATCCACGCCCGTCTCCACCGCCTCGCGACGAATCCTGGTGAGAAATGCGGGCTTGGAATTGTCCGAACGGATAAACGGATATCCGATCGGTCCGAAGCCGCGTCGGATCGTCCCCTCTCCGCCCCCGTAACCTCCCGAATCGAAAAGAGTCCGGGTCGGGCACGGCATTTGAAGAAGATCCGGCGGGATTGTCCGATTCCCCACCCCGGAGGAGAAACGCCTTGTTCCTCGGCATCGACGTCGGATCGATCAGCATGAAGTTCGTCCTGCTCGCGGGCCCCGCGCAGGGGGATCCGCCTCCCGCGATCCGCGGGAAATTCCTGTCCCCGGACCCGGTTCCGCTCGGCTCCGCGGGCAGGGGATACCTCCTGTCGTACGACCGTCTGCAGGGGGACCCGGTGCGGAAAGTGCCCGAGCGGCTTCGGGAGTGGATCGGGATCCTGGGCGAGGGGCGCGTCAAGGCGGTCTCGATCACGGGAAAAAGCGGCCGCCAGCTCGCACCGCTGGTCGGCGGAGCGTACCAGAACGACTTCCGCTGCCTGGTCAAGGCGGTCACCGCCGCCCACCCCGACGTCCGCACGATCTTCGAGATGGGCGGGGAGAACGCCAAGGTGGTTCGCCTCGAGCCCGCCGGCGGGACCGGGACGCTCGGGATCAAGGATTACGACACGAACGGCGACTGCGCGGCGGGGACCGGATCGTTCATCGACCAGCAGGCCCACCGGATGAAGACGAAGGTGGAGAACATCGGGGAGATGGTGGCCCACGCGGCGAACGCCGCCCGGATCCAAGAGCAGCATCAACAAGGGGAAGGACCCGCGGCCCAGGATCGCGCTGGTGGGGGGGCTCTTCGAGAACTCCGGCGTGGTCCGCGCGATCCGGGACGCGTTCGGGCTCGAAGCGGACGCCGTGATGCTCCCCCGCGGTTTCGCCCACATGGGCGCCCTGGGCGCGGCGATGGCGGCCGCGGAGCGGGACCGCGCGCAGGACGACTGCCGTGCATACGGGGTGCGCCCCGCGGCGGATACCCCGTCGGAGGAGACCGCGTTCCCCGCGTGGGCCCCGCTCTCCACGGAGAACGTCGTGTTCCTGCGCGACCGGGTGCAGCCGCCCCCGCCCGTCCACGGGCGTCCCGAGGTCTTCCTCGGCATCGACATCGGCTCGGTGTCGACCAACTTCGCGCTGGTCGACTGGGAGGGGAACCTGCTGAAGGAGATCTACGTCCGCACCCAGGGGCGCCCGGTGCAGGTGGTGACCGACGGGCTGTCCGAGCTGTGGAACGAGTTCGGCGACACGATCGCCATCCGGGGCGTCGGGACCACCGGGTCCGGCCGGGAGCTGATCGGCGAGCTGGTCGGCGCCGACACGGTCCAGGACGAGATCACCGCCCACAAGACCGGGTCCTCCTTCATCAGTCGGCGCTACTTCGAGACGTCGGTGGACACGATCTTCGAGATCGGCGGGCAGGACTCGAAGTTCATCGGCCTCGAGAACGGCGTGGTGACCGATTTCGCCATGAACGACGCGTGCGCCGCGGGGACCGGTTCGTTCCTCGAGGAGCAGGCGGAGCGGCTCGGCATTCCGATAAAGGGGGAGTTCGCGGCGCTTGCGCTCTCCTCGAAGGCCCCGGTCCGGATGGGGGAGCGGTGCACCGTGTTCATGGAGCAGGACCTGAACAACTACCTGTACCGCGGGGCGCGCAAGCCCGACCTGGTGGCGGGGCTGGCCTACTCGGTCGTGATGAACTACCTGAACCGGGTCGTCCGGGGACGGAAGATCGGGGAGACGATCTACTTCCAGGGGGGAACCGCGTACAACGACGCGGTGGCGGCCGCCTTCTCCCAGGTCCTCGGGCGAAAGATCATCGTCCCTCCGCACAACGGCGTGATCGGCGCGATCGGGATGGGGCTCCTCGCCCGGGACAAGGCGAGGGCCACGAAGGTCCCCACGAAGTTCCGCGGTTTCGACCTGTCGAAGGTCGACTACAAGCGCCGCGAGTTCGTCTGCAAGGGGTGCAGCAACTACTGCGACATGCAGGAGATCCGGATCGACGCCAGCCGGACGTACTGGGGCGACAAATGCTCCGAGAAGTACCGCAAGGCCGCCCGCACCGACACGAAGCCGGTGATCGAGGACCTCGTGGCCCGGCGGAACGAATGGTTCGACCGGCTGGTCGCCGGGACGCCCGAGAAGGGGGTGCGGGGCACCGTCGGATTCCCCAGGGCCATGTATTTCTTCGAGCGGTTCCCCTTCTGGAAGGGGGTCCTGAC
>JACRNP010000077.1 GCA_016234845.1 Deltaproteobacteria bacterium
CAGTGGCCCCCTCGTTGACGGAAGCGGCTCCGCTGACGGCGATCGAGGAGAGGGTGGGCGGCACGTTGACGATGGAGACGCTCTGGGAGGCGGTGCGGGTGACGGACCCCGAGGTGTAGGAGGCGGACACCGTGACGGTCTGGGTGGCGGAGACGGTCGCCGCGGTGAGGAGTCCGGAACTGCTGATGGTGGCGTACGCGGTGGTGACGGACCAGGTAGGCGTTACGGCGGAGGTGGATCCGTCGCTCCAGGTGGCGGTGGCGGTGTAGGTGGCGGTGGCTCCCTCGTTGACGGAAGCGGCCCCGCTGACGGCGATCGAGGAGAGGGTCGGCGCAGTCACGATCGGGACGATCCACGAAATCGCGGGCGAGAGCGCGGACTCCTCGCCGGTGCCGAGGACGGTTTTGCCGGTGAAGTAGACGGTGCCGCCCCGGGTCATCCCCTGGAGCCCCGGATCGAAGGTGGTGGAGGTCGTCGTGAGCCCGGATGCGATCTGGCGGAGGGACGCCGCGGGAAGCGCCGGGTCCGTGCTCCAGTACATCGTGTAGGTGACGGTTTTCCCGGCTTCGATCGCCGGGGTGTCGGTATAGGTGGGCACCGGGTCCCACGAGACGATCCGGATTTCCGCGGACGCGCTACCGATGGCGAGCAGCAGGACCCCGAGCGTCAGAAGGCAGCATCCGGATCTACGCATGGTCATCGCCCCCTCGAAATGCTACAGCCGGTCCCAGGTGACCGGGGCCATGAATGCGGATCTCTGCCGGTCGATTCCGACCGCTTTCATCGATACGTAGACGCGGCTTCCGGCCGGCACGCCCGGAATCAGCTCCAGCGCGAATTCCGTGACCAGCGCCTTTGCCACCGAAAGTCTGTCCGGCGAAGGAACCTCGGCGACGGCCGCGACCTCGGCGATCGGCAGGTCGCTGTCGCTGAAGTTCGTGTCCGTCCGCACGTACAACTCATAGTACTCAAGATCGCTGTAGGGGTCCATCGCGACATTGTCGGCGAAGGTCGCCGGGGGAGCCCAGGAAAGCATGGAAACGGGCCCGGCCGGAGGAACGGACGGGCTCTCGGACGATCCGCCGCCGCCCCCGCACCCGAAGAGAAGGACTGCTCCGAAAATCGCCAGGAGGAAACCCGTTGGGATCTTCCGTATCATGGCTGCCCCTCCCGGTCCCGTGGAGTTCCTTTTTTTGGACCGTTAACCTTGCATGTCTCAAGTTGCGTGCCGTGGAGGAAGGCGTTGAGGTGGGTGTGAAAAACCGATTGAAATATAATTGGTTAAGTATCTATCAAGAGTTTTTCCCGTCGCCTTTTTCCCGTGGATTCAGCCGGGATCTTTCATCGGCGAAAGGGTGATTGCAATATCGTAATGATTCGGTCCGGGAGATTGCCGCCCGCTTGGCGATTTCGGATTCCACCCGCGCCGGGGCGGAGGAAATGCCGTTTTCGGGCCGGTTTTTGACCTGGATCAAGGCGGGCCCGGTGGTTCCCATGGAGAATCGCGAGTGTATACTGTATCCAGTTCGCCGGGGGCGAAGAACCCCGAGGAGGAGGGGAAGGATGAAGCGGTCTGCATGGGTCGTGGTCGTCCTGGTGGGCGCCCTGTCTGCGTACCTGTTGTCCGGCAGCGCGATGGGGGAACCGAAAGGGAGCTCCGACGTCGGCAGCGAGGCGGAGATCTACGGGCCGATGACGGTCCGCGCGGTCCCGAAGGCCGCGAAGCCGGCGGATCCTCCCGTCAAGGAGGAGAAGTGCTTCGAGTGCCACGACGAGATCCAGGCGCTGAAGAAGGACGGCAAGCACGCGAAGGTCAACTGCGCCGGGTGCCACGACGGGACGGCCGACCACCTGAAGGACAGCGACAAGCGGCCGGTCACGCGCGTGGATCTCGAGACGTGCGGCGGCTGCCACCCGGACCAGTACGCCAGCTTCGGCACCTTGAACCTGAAGAAGACGGCCCGGACCGAGAAGTCGCTCCTCACCGAGCGGTCCCCGAACCCGTACTGGGACAAGCTGATGATGGGGCACGGCTTCACCAAGGAGCACGCCAACCCCCGCAGCCACGCCTACATGCTCGTCGACCACCTGATCGTCGACCGGGCGTACGGCGGGAGGTTCCAGGCGAAGGACGGCTGGGGATACGTGTCGCAGCCGGGGCCGGTCGCGGCGTGGGACGTCCTGGTGGATAAATACCCGGATAGCAAGGAGCACAAGGCGTTCCTTCCCGAGAGCGCCCCCGCCGCCAACCCCACCTGCCTGCAGTGCAAGACGCAGGACCAGATCCTCAAGTGGAAATACATGGGGGACAAGGACGAGAAGGCGAAGTGGGACCGCTCGTCCAACGTGGTGGAGTTCGTAAAGGACCTGAACCATTCGCTCAACTGCTTCATGTGCCACGACCCGCACGCGGCGAAGCCGCGGATCGTGCGCGACGGCCTGATCCAGGCGCTGACCCGCCCGGAGAAGGACACGCTCTGGCACAAGGACCCCAAGGCCACGAAGATCGACGTGAAGGAGTTCCGCGGCGGTTTCCGCAAGATCGCGCTGCTTTCGAAGTACGACGCGAAGCTGCAGTGCGGGCAGTGCCACGTGGAATACAACTGCAACCCGGGGTTCGACCCGAAGACCGGCGAATACTCCATCAAGGCCCCGGATCAGCGAACGAACCACTTCCCGTTCAAGAACGTCCTCTCGATCTACGACCATTACAACGACCTGGGATTCCGGGATTTCAAGCACGGGCTGACGGGGGGTCTGCTATGGAAGGCGCAGCACCCGGAGGCGGAGACGTTCTGGGGGTCGACGCACGACAGGGCGGGGGCGAGCTGCGACAGCTGCCACATGCCGAAGGTCCGCAACGCCGCGGGGAAGGTGTACACCTCGCACTGGCAGACGAGTCCGAGGAACTACCTGAAGCAGACGTGCCTGACCTCGAAATGCCACCCGAAGCTCACGGAGCTGCAGGCGGCGTACGAGATCGATTCGATCCGCAACTTCACCAAGGGGAAGATGCGGAAGGCCGAGTACTGGCTCTCCGCGCTGATCGACAAGATCGTGGAGGGGAAGAAGGCGGGGATCCCGGCCGAGGCGCTCCGGGAGGCGCAGGAGCAGCACCAGAAGGCGCACATCCTGTGGGAGTGGTGGACGGCGGAGAACTCCGACGGCTTCCACAACCCGTCGCTCGCGCGGGAGTCGCTGACCCGTTCGGTCGAGGAGTCGAAGAGGGGGATCAAGGTCGTAAGCGACGCGATGGAGAAGAAGACGGCGTCGAAGTAGCCTCGGCGGCTTCGCTCCTTCCCGGGGGTGCGGGTTTCAAAGCCCGCGCCCCCGGTTTCATTTCCGGTATAGTGAAGGGAACATCGCCATGGAGGCGTACGTGACGCGAACCCCTCCCCCCTGCGCCACACGAAGGGATTTCCTGAAAATGGTCGTCGCCGCGGGCGCGGTCGCCGCCGCGCCTCCGTTGCCGTCCGCGGCGGAATCCCTTCCCCCCGCCACGGAGGAGAAGCGGCCCCTCGGGAAGACCGGCTTCCGCGTGTCGACCGTCGGGTTCGGCGCGATGATCACCCGCGACCCGGAGGTGATCCGCGCCGCCATCGACCGCGGAGTGGATTACATCGACACGGCCGACTGCTACATGGGGGGAGAGAACGAGCGGATCGTCGGGCGCGCGATCGCGGGCGTCCGCGACAAGGTGGTGCTGGCGACCAAGGTCCACATCGCCCCTCCGGCCGAGATGATCCGGTCGGCGGAGAACAGCCTCCGGTCGCTCAAGGTCGACGTCATCGACGTCCTGCAGCTCCACGGGATTTCGACCGAGGAGGAGGTGACCGACCCCCGCGCCCGCGAAGCGCTCCGGATGCTCATCGACCAAGGGAAGATCCGCGTCGCCGGGGTGACGACCCACTCCGGACAGGAGACCGTGCTCCGGGCCGTCCGGAAGCACGGCTTCTACAAGACGGTCCTCGTGGCGTACAACTTCCGCTCCGACTCCGGTGTGACCGCCGCGGTCAAGGGAGCGCTGGGGTTGAGCGAAGGATTGTCCAACGCGATACGGTCGGTCGGCGCGTCGGGGGTCGGGGTCGTCGCGATGAAGACGCAGGCGGGGGGGTACCCGTCGCCCCCCGGCGGGGCGAGCCCGCACCAGGCCGCGCTGGCGTGGGTTCTTTCGAATCCCGGCGTCGCCACGACGATCCCGAGCATGACGACGTACGCGCAGCTTACCGACAATCTCGGCGCGCGGGGGAGGCGGCTTACGTTTTCCGACCGGGTCGCCCTCCGCCGCTACGCGATGGAGATCGGGGACCGGCACTGCTCCCTGTGCGGCGCGTGCGACGGCGCCTGCCCCAACGGCGTCGACGTGCCGTCGGTCCTCCGGACGCTCGCGTACCGCGACGGATACCGCCAGGAAGCGTTCGCGCGCGCCTCGTACGCCGCTCTTCCCCCCGGCCGGAACGCCGCGGCGTGCGGGGAGTGCTCGTCGTGCGCGGTCTCCTGCCCGCTGCGCCTGCCGGTGGCGCGCTTATCCCGCCGGGCCCACACCGCGTTGTCCGGGTGAGGGACGACTTGCCTCCCCCCCCTCTCCGCCCCCCGCTACTCCCCGTTCTCCTGTTCGGTATCGCCCTCCTCGTTCCGTTGCCCGACTCCGGGAATTGCGCGGAGGCCATGCCTCACCCAGCGATTTCCGTCCTCGGCGCCGCCGGCGTCTGGGAGCGGATCGGGTCGGTGCGGACGTTCGGGCCGGAACGGCTGTACGAGGAGATCGACGGGGAGGCGGAGCTGTTCCTCCCGTACGGGATGCGGCGGCTGACGGTGGCGGTCGTGGGCGACCGGTCGCTGCCCGGATCGGAAGTCCGGCTGGAGCTGTTCCGGATGGGCTCCGCGAGGGACGCGTTCGGGATCTGGTCCCAGCACCGGTATCCGGACCAGGAGGCCGTCTCCGTGCCTCCTTCCGAGGTCGTGGTTTCCGACACGTCGGCGGATTTCTACCGGGGGGACACGTTCGTCCGGCTGCGGGCGAAGCCGGGCGAGGATTCCCGCCGCCTCGTGCTGGATCTCGCGAAGGCGGTCGTCGATGCTCTCCACGGAGAAGGCGCCCCGCCGGAGGAGGCCCGCATCCTCGACCGGTTCCCGGGCCGGATTCCCGGGACCGTCCTCTACCAGAAGAAGGCCATGATGGGGTACGAGTGCCTCGCTCCCGGTTTCGAGGCGAAGTTCGCCGGCCCGTCGTCCTCCGGACGACTCGCGCTGCTGCCGCCGCCGGTCGGGCCGGCCGGGGGGGATCGCCGTCTCGAGCGGATCGGGAAGGAGCTTCCCGGCTTCTCCGCGGCCGCCCCCAACCTCTTCAGGGCGTCGCTCCCGTCCGGAATTCTTTGGCTGGCGCGGGCCGGCGGATGCGTCGTGGGGGTCGCCGGGGACCTCTCGCGGTCGGCGGCGGATCCGCTGCTGGCGGCCCTCGCCGCCTCGTCGATCGCGCTTTGCGACCCGGAGGGCGGGAACCGGTGAACGAATCCGCGGTCGAACGGACCGTCTTCCCGCGGGAACAGTGGATCCGGTTTGGCGTCGTGGGGCTGCTGGTCCCCGCGATCCTCTACGCGGCGTACAGGAACAACCCGGTCCTTTCCCACGACATCACCGAGATGTTCAGCGTGATCGTGGCGTGCGGCATCTTCATGCTGACGTGGAACGCCCGGGAATTGATCGACAACCACTACTTCGTCTTCCTCGGGATCGCCTACCTGTTCGTAGGGGCGATCGACTACCTGCACACCCTTTCCTTCGCCGGCACCATCTCGCGGGAGAGCCACGGCGTCTCGATAGAGCTGTGGTTCGCCGCGCGATACCTCCAGAGCTTCGCCCTCGTCGCCGCTCCCGTGTTCGCGTACCGGAAGACCCGCCCGGGGATCGTCCTGGCCGGCTTCGCGACGGCGGCCGTCCTGCTGGTCGCCGCGGTGCATCAGGGGGTTCTCCAGGACTTCTACGTGCCCGACAAGGGATTGACGTCCGCCAAGGCGCTGAGCGACCACATCGTGTCCGCCATCCAGCTGCTCTCGATCGGCACCCTCTGGCTGGCGCGCGAAAAATTCGACCGGAAGGTGCTGCGCCTCCTTGTCCTCTCCGTACTCTTCTCGATTGCCGCGGAGATGTCGGCCGACCTGTACCGCGACGCCTACATCTACAACAGCGTGATCGGGCACTATCTCAAGGTGGTCTCTTTCTACCTGGTCTACCTCGCGGTCGTCACCACCGGTCTCATCCGTCCCTACGGGCTGCTGTTCCGGAACTTGAAGAGGAGCGAGGAGGAGCTTCGCGCCGCGAGGGACGGTCTGGAGACGAGGGTCTCGGAGCGGACGGCGGAGCTGCGCGCCGTGAACGAGCGGCTGGAGAAGGAGCTGGCCGAGCGGCAGCGGGCGGTGGAGATGCGGGAGCTGATCCTGGACCTCCACCACCTCACCCACTCCAAGGAGTCGGTCCGGGATTTCCTCTCGTCCGTCTCGGTGTTCCTCCAGGAGCGGTTCGGGTTCAAGGCGATCGGGATCCGGTACCGCCGGGGCGCCGACTACCCGTACTTCGAGGCGCGCGGCTTCCCGCAGGAATTCGTCGAGGCCGAGATGAGCCTTTGTGCCGGGGACCGGGGCGCGGCATCCGGGGGGGGAAACGGGGAGAATCCGCCGTACGAATGCGCCTGCGGGGCGGTCATCGCCGGGAAGGGAGATCCGTGCCGTGCGTTCTTCACCCCTTACGGGACGTTCTGGACCAACGGCGCCTCGGACCTCGTCGCCGGGAACGAGGCGGCGAGAGCGCTCGTCACCCGCGGCCGGTGCGTCCGGCAAGGGTACGAGTCGATCGCGCTGGTCCCCTTGCGCCTGGGCGACGTCGCCTTCGGGCTGCTGCAGTTCAACGACCGGCGGAAGGGGGTGTTCCACCCGCACCTGCTGTCCCAGCTCGAGCGGGTCGCCGAGAACATCGGCGCCGCGCTGTCCCGCCTGCTGGCCCTGGAGGCGCTCCAGGAAAGCGAGGACCGTTTCCGCTCCCTGGTGGAGAACTCCATGGTCGGCATCCTGATCGTCGCCGACGGGCGGATCGTCTTCCACAACCCGCGGCAGGAGAGGATTACAGGGAAAATTCCCGACGGGATCCCTTTCCGCGAGCTCGGGCAGGTCCACCCGGACGACGCCGGGGAGTTCGAACGGCTCTGCGCCGCCGCCGCGCACCCCGGGCCGGAACGGCTGGAGGTGGACGTCCGCCTCCTCGTCCCGGAAGGGGGCGGGGGGCGCGGGTCGGTCCGGTGGCTCCATTGCCAGGCGAACCCGGTCGTCTTCCGGGGGGTCGCGTCGCTCCTGGTCGACACGGTGGACATCACCCGGGTGAAGGAGCTGGAGCAAGCCGTGACCGCGCGCGAGAAGCTCGCCTCGATCGGGCAGCTCGCGGCGGGGATCGCCCACGAGATCCGAAACCCCCTCTCCGGGATCAACATCAACATCTCAACGCTCGAGCTGCTCTGCCGGAGGGCGGAAGGGCTGGAACCGGATGAACGGGAGAAGATCGAGACGGTCGTCGCGCAGGCGAAGGCGGCTTCGGAGAAGATCTCCTCCGTCATCCGGCGCGTGATGGAGTTCTCGAAGCCGGCGCCGCCGCGGATGGACCGGGTGGATATCAACCGGGTCGTCCGGGAAGCGCTCTCCATCTCGGAAATGACGCGTCGCAAGGGGAAGGTGGAGTTCCGCGAGGCCCTGTCCCCGGAGCCGCTTCCGTGCCATGGGGACCCCGCCCTCCTCGAGCAGGTCGTCCTGAACCTGATCACGAACGCCATGCAGGCGATGGAGTCAATGGACGGAAAGGGGACGATCACCGTCGGGGCGGAGCGGGTGGGGGACAAGGCGGTCATCCGGGTGGCCGATACGGGGCCCGGCGTTCCCGAACATCTGCGGGAAAGGATCTTCGAGCCGTTCTACACGACCCGGAGGGAAGGGCACGGGATCGGCCTCTCCTTCAGCAACCGGATCGTCTCCGACCACGGCGGCCGGCTGTCGGTGCGTCCCGCGGAGGGGGGCGGCGCGGAGTTCCGCATCGAACTTCCGCTGAAAGAGGAAAGGAGCCCGACATAGAACCCTGGAAGGTATTCGTCGTCGACGACGAGGAGAGCGTGCGGGAGGGAATCCGGATCGCGCTGGAGCCGCGGTACCGCGTGCGGGCGTTCGGCGATGCGGAATCCGCCGTGGAGGGCGTGAAGGAGGATCCGCCCGACCTGGTCCTGATGGACATCGGGCTGCCCGGCATGAGCGGGATCGAGGGGCTCCGCGCGGTCAAGTCCCTGCGCCCGGAGATCCTGGTGATCGTGATCACCGCGTACGAGGACGTGCAGACGGTCGTGGCGGCGATGAAGGGTGGCGCGTTCGACTACGTCGTGAAGCCGCTGCACGCGGAAACGGTGGAGGCGTCGGTCGAAAAGGCGCTGGAGACGGTCCGCCTCCAGAAAGAGGTGCGGGAGCTGCAGGAGCGGTGCCTCCGGGACAACGTCCCCCTCTTTATCGGGGAGAGCCACGCGATCCGCGATGTGATGGAGTTCGTCGAATCCGTCGCGAAGAGCCCCGACACCCCGGTCCTCATTCTCGGGCCCACGGGAACGGGGAAGGAGCTGGTCGCGGCCGCCATCCATTACCGGAGCCCGAACTTCCGCGGACCGCTGGTGAGCGTCAACTGCGCGGCCATCCCGAGGGAGCTGCTGGAAAGCGAGCTCTTCGGGTACGAGAAGGGCGCTTTCACCGGCGCCGCGCACACCGGGAAGAAGGGGCTGGTGGAGGAGGCGTCGGGCGGGACGCTGTTCCTCGACGAGGTCGGGGACCTGAGCCCCGAGGCCCAGTCGAAACTGCTCCGCTTCCTGGAGGACGGGGAGTTCTACCGCGTCGGAGGGACGCGCCGCTTCCGCGCCTCCGCCCGGGTGGTTTCGGCCACGAACAAGGCGATCGAGGAGCTGATGGAGAAGGGTTCTTTCCGCGAGGATCTGTACTACCGCCTCGCTGTCGTGCGGGTCGCCGTCCCCGCCCTTGCGCAACGGCCGGACGACATCCTGCCGATCGCACGCCACTTCCTCGTCGAGTTCTCCGGGAAGTTCGGGAGGGCCGTCGCCGGTTTCTCCCCCGAGGCCGAGGAGTCGCTCCTGTCCCACGCGTGGGAGGGGAACGTGCGGGAGCTCCGCAACGTAGTGGAGCGGGCGGTCCTGACCGGGAAGGGAACCCAAGTGTCGGCTGCGGACCTTCGGCTCGGTCCGGGAGGGGCTGGAGCGCGGCCCGCCGGAACCGGAAACGGGATCCCGGCGCCGCCCCTTTCGTCCTCCGGGGTGAACCTTGCGTCGATACTCGAATCGATCGAAAAGCGATATATCGGCGATGCGCTTCGGCTCGCCGGGGGGAACGAGACCAGGGCGGCCCAGCTGCTGGCCATCAACTACCACACGTTCCGTTACCGAAGGAGGAAGCTTGGCCTCTGACCTTGCCCCGGGAATTGACGATTCTTCGAAATTGCGAGTGAGATTTCTTAGAGTTCCTCCATCCCCTGTTTTTCCGAGGCGCCCGATTGGTAGCGTATCTTCATGTAAAATATACGGAAAACGTTTCATTCGGCGGGGATACCCTACGGCACGTTCCATGCTCGTATCTGTCGTTGGAGGAATTTGAACGGAGGGATGGCGGATGCCGGGACGATTGGCCGGGGCAAGGATAGCGATCATCGAGGACGACACGCTGCTTCGGGAATCCCTGGCGCTCTTCCTGCGGGTCAGGGGTGGGCATGTGGAGACGTACGGCAGCGCCGAGGAAGCCGGTGAGGCGGTAACGCAAGGCAGGTTCGACGCGGTGATCAGCGACTACCTGCTCCCTGGGGAAAACGGGCTCTCGTTCCTCCGCAAGGTCCTGAAGTCTTCGGAAAGCGCGGGAACCGTCCTGATCACCGCGCACGCCGGGAAGGACATGTCGAAAGAGGCGTTGGCCGCGGGGATCCACACCTTCCTCACGAAGCCGTTTTCCACGAAGGAACTCGAAGCGGCCCTGGAGCGGATCCTCGAACGGAGGGGGGCGGGACGGGATGGGGCCATTGAGGCGACATGAGGATCGCATGGCGTTCTTGAGGTAGGATAGCGTCATGGGAGCTCCCGTGATCGGCAGAAAGGTTTTCAACGAACGTTTGCTCTCCTCGCTCTCCGTCCCCTCGGCGGAGCAGCCGCAGCTGACCGGGCTCGCGCGGACGGAAGGGGCGGCGTTTCCCCGCCTTCTCGTGGCCCGCGGCCTCGTCTCTCCCGAACGACTGCGCAGCGCCTACCAGGAGCTTTGCGGCATCCCGGCCTTCCGGAACGATCCCGAAGCGGAGCGTCCCGCCACGGGCGACGCCCTCCCGCTTTCCTTCCTGCGCGCAAGGATGCTTTTTCCCCTGTCGCTGGACGACGGCACGCTCACCGTCGCAATGGCCGATCCGCTGGACGCGGACGCAAGGGAGGCCGTGGCCAAGGCCACGGGGAAGCGCGTGGAGGTCGTGGCCGGGACCGAGGAGGAGATCCGCGAGGCGATCGAGAAGGCGTACGGGGAGGCCGGCTCCTCGATGGGGAGTCTGGTCGAGCAGGTCGGGGACGAATCGCCCGGGACGACCGGCGACGAACGGGTGGAGCAGCTGATCGGCGTCGCCTCCGAGGCGCCCATCATCCGGCTGGTGAACTTCGTCATGGCGCGGGCGATCGAGCGCGGCGCGAGCGACATCCACCTGGAGCCGTACGAGAAGGTGCTCCGCGTCCGCTACCGCATCGACGGGATCCTGGAGGACGTGGAGTCCCCGCCGCGGCGCCTGCAGACGGCCATCATCTCCCGCGTGAAGATCATGTCGCGGCTCAACATCGCGGAGAGCCGGCTCCCGCAGGACGGGCGCGTGAAACTGCGCATCGGGGGCAAGGAGATCGATTTCCGCGTCTCGACCATTCCCACGCTCCACGGGGAGAGCGTGGTCATCCGCATCCTCGACCAGGCTTCCGTGCCGCTCGACATGGGGACGCTCGGCTTCTTCCCCGACACGCTCTCGGCGTTCCGTCCGATGGTGTCGGCCCCGTACGGGATGATCCTGGTCACCGGTCCCACCGGCAGCGGGAAGACGACCACCCTCTACGCGGCCCTCCAGGAGATCAAGTCTCCGGGGCGAAAGATCATCACCATCGAGGACCCGGTCGAATACCAGATTCCCGGGGTGGTCCAGATCCAGGTGAAGCCGCAGATCGGGCTGACCTTCGCATCGGGGCTCCGGTCGATCGTCCGGCAGGACCCCGACGTCATACTGGTCGGAGAGATCCGCGACCGCGAGACCGCGGAAATCGCGATCCACTCGGCCCTCACGGGTCACATGGTCCTTTCCACATTGCACACCAACGACGCCCCCGGGGCGGTTACCCGGCTCCTCGAGATGGGGGTCGAGGAGTACCTCCTGCCGTCGTGCCTGGTCGGCGTCCTCGCGCAGCGGCTCGTACGCACGGTCTGCGGCGGCTGCTCGGCCCCCCGGGAAGTTTCGGCCGCGCTCCGGGAGGATCTGCTCCGGGAGGCCGGATTCGTTCCGGAGGGGGAGCTGCGGCAAGGCGCAGGGTGCGAGGCGTGCGCCGGCACCGGCTACCGCGGCCGGTCGGGGATCTTCGAGCTGCTCCCGGTGACCGGGGAGATCCGGGACCTCATTCTCTCCCGGGCGGACTCCGGAACGTTGCGCGCGAAGGCGGTCGCCGCCGGGATGCGGCAGCTGCGGGAAGACGGCTGGGAGAAGGTGAAGCGCGGCATCACCACGATCGAGGAAGTCCTCCGGGTCACCCGCGCGGGCTAGGCGGCCCGTTTCCCGGGTAGATAGGACCACGCGATGGCCGTCTTCGGATACAGGGTCACCGATGTCGTGGGGAAGGTGACGGAAGGGGTGATCGAGGCGGCCGGGGAGCGCGCCGCCAGGGATCGCCTCCGGGAGATGAACCTCGTCCCGATCCGCGTCTGGGCCGCATCGGCGGGCGTGGAGCGGAGGGACGGCTCCGCCCCCGCTGCCGGGATCCGCGGCCCGAGGAAGGACCTTCTCCCGTTCCTTCACGGTTTCCGGACCCTGCTGGTCGCCGGCGTGCCGATCGACCGCGCGCTCGAGATGATGGCCGACCTGTACCGCGGCGGGCCGATGGGCGCGGTGGCGGTCTTCCTCCTCCGGGAGGTCCGCTCCGGAAGCTCCCTCTCCGACGCGATGCGGAAAAGCCCCGGCGCCCCCTTCAGCCGCTTCCTCGTGCAGATGGTCCAGGCGGGGCAGTCGACCGGCCGGCTCGAGGAGGCGCTCGACCAGGCGTACCGGTTCATGGAGCGGGCGCGGGATTTCCGATCCAACCTGCTCGGGTCGCTCCTCTATCCGGCGATCCTGCTGGCCGCTTCCGTCGTCTCGGTGATCCTCCTGGTCGTCTTTGTCGTTCCCCGGTTCGCCGGGGTGTTCGCCTCCTCGGGGGTTCTCCTTCCGCTCCCGACGCGGGCGCTCCTCGCGTTCAGCTCGTTCCTCTCCGGGAACATCCTCTACCTTCTCGCGGCGTCGGCCGCCCTCGTCGCGCTGTTCCGTTCCTGGCTCGCCCGCCCCGAATCGCGCAGGGAATGGGACCGGGGGATGATGAAGTGGCCGCTCGTCGGCGCCACCGTCACCGCGCTGGAAACCTCCCGCGTCATGCGCTCCCTGTCGTCGCTGCTGTCGGGCGGGGTCCCGATCCTTCCCGCCTTCGTCATCGCGCGCGAAGTCAGCGGAAACGCGGCGATCCGGGAGGGGATGGAGGCGGCGAGGGTGCGCGTGCAGGGCGGCGCCAAGGTGGCCCGGGCGCTCGAGGAGACGACCCCCTTCCCCCCGATGGCGCTCCAGATGATCGCCGTGGGGGAGGAGACGGGACGTCTCGAGGAGATGCTGGCGTCGGTCGCCGACGCCTTCGAGGACCAGGCCCGGCGGAGCCTGAAGAACTTCCTCACCATCCTCGAGCCGGCCGTGATCCTGGCGATGGGGCTCCTCGTCGGGTTCATCGTCTTCTCGATGTTCCTGGCGATCTTCCGGCTGAACGAGGTGCCGTTCTGATGCCGTGGCGGAAGGCGTTCACGCTGCTCGAGATGGTCGTGGTGCTTGCGCTGGTCGGAATCCTGGCCGCGCTGGTCGCCCCTTCCTTCTCCCGCACGATCGCGTCCTCCCGGCTGCGCTCCGCGGCCTCCGGCGTGCGGGGGACCTTCACGAAGGCCCGCGCGATGGCGGTCGCCGGGGCGCGGGAGCGGGCGGTGACGTTCGACCGCGAGAGCGGGGAGTACGGGATCGACAACGACGCGGTCCGCCGTCTTCCGGAGACGATCCGGTTCGCGGAACCAGACGGCGCGGGGGAGGGGGACGGCGGCGGGCCCGTGAAGGTGCGGTTCTTCGCCGACGGCAGCGCGGAGGAGGCGGAGATCCGGGTGGTGGCGGAAGACGGCGGCGGCCTGAAGGTCACGGTCGAACCGCTGACCGGGATCGCGGAGGCGGGATCGTGAACGCGAGGAAGGTTTCCGCCGCGGGGTTCACGCTCCTGGAGGTCGTCGTGGCGATGGCGATCTTCGCCGCCGGGATCGTGGCGGTGACCCGCCTCTTCTCCGGGGCGCTGCGGCTGTCCGCGGGATCCCGCGACGCCTCCGCGGCGTCGATCTACGCGCGCCAGAGGATGGAGGAAGCGCTCCTTTCCCCCAGTCCGGCCGAGGGGACCGAGCAGGGGGCGTTCGGCGAGGGGTACCGGTGGAAGCTGACGACCGTGTTCGTCCCGCGGGAGGAGGAGGCGTACGACGAGGTCCGGTTCCGGGTCACGGTTACGTGGGACGACGGCGGGAGGGAGCGCGCGATGGACCTCGCGGCATCCCGCTGGCGACGGAAGGTGCCGGATGGCGGGTGATCCGGGGCGGCGCCGCCGCGGATTCACGCTCCTCGAGCTGCTGGTCGCCCTCGTGATCCTGTCGGCGATCGCGGGCGGCGTCGCGGTGGGGATCCGGCTCGCCTCGGGATCGATCGAGCGGGGGGAAGCCGTGGCGAGGGAATCCGCGCGGCTGCGCGCGGCGGTAGGGATCGTGGAGCGGGCGATCCGGTCGCTCGACCCGCTGCCCGTCGCGGTCGAGGACAACACGACCTTCTACTTCGTCGGCGAGGAGAAGCGGCTCCGGTTCCTGTCCGGGGCGGTCCCCGAGACGATCCGCGGGGGGGGGTTGCGGCTGGTGTCGTTCTTCGAGCTTCGCGACGCCCCGGGGGCGGGGCTGGCGATCGCGACGGCGTCCCCGTTCCGGCCGGAAGGGGTGGGCGGCTGGGATGGCGACGATTCCCCGCGCCTCCTGGTGCCGGGAGCCGGGGAGCTCGCGTTCGCCTACTCGATCGGCCCGGACGAAAATGGCGCATGGGAGTGGCGTCCCGCGTGGGACACGAGGGAGGAGGGGAGACTGCCCGCCGCCGTGCGCGTGGAGTTCTCCGTTCCCGCCGCGGCCGGGCCGCGAAAGACCGCGTTCGTCGTGCCGATTCCCGTCGCGGGGGGGGGCGGGGGATGAGGGGGAGGCGGGGGTTCGCGCAGCTTCTTGTCCTTTGGGCCCTGGCCCTTCTGGGGACGCTGGCGCTGGGGTTCTCGTTCACCATGCGCACGGAGGCGCTCGCCGCCCGGAACGGCATCGACGGGACGCGCGCCTATTTCCAGGCGCGCACCGGAGTGGACCGGGCGCTGATGCTCATCGCCACCGTGCCGGCGGACAACCTGGCGCGGATGGAGATCGCGGGGGAGGACGACGACGCGTCGTACGTCGTGCGGTTGGACCGGGAGAGCGGAAAGGTCGACATCAACTTCGTGCCGGAGGAGATGCTGCTGGGGGTCCTTGCGGGAGGGGGGCTTCCGGACGACGACGCGGAACGGCTGCGGGACGCGATCCTGGACTGGAGGGACGAGGACGACGTCGCCCGGCCGGCAGGCGCCGAGGCGGGCGACTACGCGAACCTCGCGGAGCCGGTCATGCCCCGCAACAGCCGCTTCCAGTCCGTCGAGGAGCTCCGGTACGTGATGGGCGTTACTCCGGAATTCTACCGTCGCTTCCTCTCGCGGGTGTTCACCGTGCACGGGAACTCCCCCCAGCTGAGCTTCCGGCACGCTCCGGAGATCGTCCTCCGGTCGCTGCCGGGCATCTCCCCGGGCGCGGTCGAAAGCATCCTGGCCGGTCGGTCGCAGGATCCTCCGATATCGGCTGCCGACCTCGCGGCGATGGCGGGAGCGGGGGAGATCGGCGCCCAGTCGCTGGCGCTCCTGTCCGGCGGAGACGGATCGAACGTCTGGACGGTCACGGCGACCGGGAAGGCGGGCGATGGCGTCACGCGGGTGGTGCGGTGTCTTGCGGAATACCGGGGCGGCGGGGAAAAAGAGGTTAAGATACTCGGGTGGCTGGAGGTGGACGGGTGAAGCTGTTCCGGACGGTCCTCGGGATCGATCCGTCGGGCGGGCGGCTGGCGATCGTCGCGGTGCGCCGCGGCGTCGGAGGCGTGTCCCCTGCCTGCGCTCCTCTTTTTCACGAGTCGAAGGGGGAGAGGGAGGGGCTCCGTCTCGAGGAGGCCGAGGGGGGCCTCGGGGAGTTCGTCGCGCGGAACGGGCTGGTCGGGTGCGAGGCCGTCCTCGTCCTCCCCGCCGACCGCGTCTTCCTGGCGCGCGCCTCCTTCCCTCCGCTCAAGGGGAAGGATCTGCGGGACGCCGTCGGAATGGAGCTGGAGCGGCTGTTCCCCGTCCCCCCGTCCGAGCTGTGCTACTCCTTCCGTCGTCTCCCCGCGTCCTCCGGAGGAAAAGTCCCGCTCGTCGTCGCCGCCGCGCGGTCCGACTACATCGACCGGTGGGAGGAGACCGTCGCCCGCGTGGGGTTGTCCCTTGCCGCCGCCGTTCCCGTCGCGTGGGCGGTCGGCGCCGCGGTCGCGCGGATCTCCGGCGCGCAGGCCGGGGCGGGAAACGCGGCCGCCGTGATCCGCGGTTCCGGCGCCGCGGTGGAGTGCACGCTCTTCGCCCACGGCGAGCCGTTCTTCTCGGCCTCCCGTCCGTGCGCCGCGGGCGGCGCCGCCGCGGAGGGGCTCTCGCTCGCCGCCGCGGGCCTTTCGGACCCGCCGGCGTCGCTCGGGGAGGGGCCGCTCCGGCTGTTCGCTCCGGACGGATGGTACGGCGCAGGGGGGAGAGGCGTCGAGGCCGGCGGGATCCCGCTGGCTCCCCAGGGAGGTTTCGCGGCGGCGGCGGCGACCGCGATGTCCGGAGCGGGAGCGGGGGAGGGCGGCGCGATCGCCGATCCGATGGCCCTGGTCGCCGCGCACGGAGCGGCGGTCGGAGGGGAGCGGCTGGACCTGTTCGCCCCGGAGCGGGAGGGCGCCCCGTCGGGGGCCGCCCGCGCGGCCGTCGGTGCCGCGGCCGCGGCGGCGCTCGCGCTCGGGCTCGCCTGGCCTTCCGCCGTGGCGTGGAAGGCGAAGGACGATGTCCGGCGGCTCGACGCGCAGCTCGCCGCACTGCGCCCTTCCGTGGAGCGGTTCGAGGAGAGCCTGGCGGATCTCGACGAGGCGCAGGTGAAGATCACCACGCTGCGCGAGGAGGCGTCCGCGTCCCCCGAGACGCTGATCGTCCTGCGCGAGCTGACGGATCGGCTGCCCAACGGCACCTGGCTCCTTTCGCTGCGGGTGGAAGGGCGGAAAGTGGACATCGAGGGGCTCTCCCTCTCCGCGAGCGAGATCTTCCCCGCCCTCACGCGCGACGGCCGGTTCCGGACCGTGGAGTTCGCCGCCCCGATCACGCGCCAGGCCGACAACATCGAGCGGTTCAAGATCCGCGGGGAGTACGTCCCGAACGTTCCCGCGGCCGGGACGCCGACGGCGGCGGGAGCGGAGCGGTGAGCGCGATGAACGCGTTGTCGGCCCGGTTCGCCTCCCTTTCGTCGAGGGAGAAGACTCTGATGTCGGCGTGCCTGCTGTGCGTGGCGGCGTTTGTCGCCGTGAAGTGGGTCGTCCTGCCGGCGAGGGAGGGGTACGTGAGGGATCGCGCCGCGATTCCCCATCGCCAGGCCACAATCGCCCGGTACGATGCGATGCGCCAGGGACAGGAGCGCGCGGACGAGGAGCTGTTCCTGCAGGTGCAGCAGCTCGAGAAATGGGAAGAGGGGCTTCTCGCGGGAGAGACCGCCTCCGCCGCCGGCGTCTTCCTGCAGGGAGTGCTGAAGCCGCTCACCAACCGGCCGGAGATCCGGGTCACGTCGATCCGCTCGCTCCCGCCGGTCCGGAAAGGGGCATACGCGGAGATCGCCGTCCAGATGGAGATACAGGCTTCGACCGAGGGGCTGGCCCTCCTGCTCTCGGACATATCCCGGCAACCGAAGATTCTCCGGGTCCGGAAACTCTCGGCGTCGACGGGATCGTACTACGCCGCTCAGCCGCAGCGGAAGGAGGCGGTCGTCGTTTCGATGGTGGTGGCGGGACTCTCGCAGACGGCGGTGGACGAAAAAGGGCAAGGGGGAGGCGAGGAGTGAAACGGCCGGCTCTCTTGACTCTCGCCCTGTTGCTCCTGGCGGCCTTCTTCGGATGGGAAACCCGCAAGGCGCTCGTATCCGGCGCCGGCGGGCAGGGGGAAGCGGGGGGAGCGCGGCAGGACGCCTGGAAGCCGGGCGCCCCGTCGCCGGATCCCGCGTCCCCGCCCGACCTGTCGCCGGTCGCGGCCGCCGTGGCCGCGCGCCCGTTGTTCCGGCAGGACCGCCAGCCGTTCCGGGAGCAGTCCGCTTCCGCGGCGCCTGCGCGCAACTACGATGCGGAGCTTTCCCGTTTCTCGCTCCTGGGCGTTCTCGACTTCGGCGACGGTTTGCGGGGCGTGGTGGTGAACAAGGCAGGGACGCGGACCGACCGGTGGGAATTGCGGGCGGGCGACACGATCCCGGGATTTACCGTCAAGGAAGTGCGGATGGATGTCCTTCTCCTTTCCGCCGACGGCCAGGATCTGACGTTGCCGCTGTACGCGGGTCCGCCGGCGGCGTCGGGCACCTCGCTTCGCACCGAGTCCACCCGGCGGGAATCCGCCCCGGCGAAGGCGGACGCGGTCTCCGCGGCGCCTACGGCACCGGCTCCGCCTCCGGCGGCGACTCCCCCGCGGGCGAATCCGTTGGCGAGAAGGGCGATCCGGCCTCCGCCGGTATCTTCCGCGGACGCCCCGGCCCCGACCCCCGCCCCCGTGAACCGGCCGGCGCCGGCCGTCGCGCCGAGATACATCCCGGGAAGACGATGAATCCGCCTCGCGAAAACGATGGACGGGAGAGAAAACCGATGAGACGCCTCTGCTGGCTTTTCCTGGCGGTGACGCTGCTGTTCGGGAGCGCGTGCCACGCCGCGGACGATCCGCCGCACGATCCCCCGGCGGCGCCGGAGATCCCCGCACCGGCCGGGCTTCCCGCGCCGCCGGAGGCGGCATCCCCCGTGGCGCCCCCGCTACCGTCGCCGCCCGCGCCGCCCGCACCGCCCGCACCGCCCGCACCGGCTCCCGCCGTCGCGATCCCGCCCTCCCCGCCGGTACCGGTGGCCGCGCCCCCCTCCGCCGCGCCCGTACAGCGGACCGCGCCGCCGGCTCCTTCCTCCGCCGGCTTCTTCGTCAAGTTCAACAACGCGGACATCTACGAGGTCATCCACACGCTGGGCCGGACCGCCGGGATCAACTACCTGATCGACCCGCGGGTCCGCGGCGTGGTGAACGTCCACACGAACGGGGTGCTCCGGAAAGACGCCGCGCTCGACCTGCTCTTCGCCATCCTGCGGGTGAACGGCGCCACTGCGGTCAAGGAAGGGGACACGTACCACATTCTCCCGATGTCCGAGGCGAAGATGGAGCCGCTCCTCCCGTCGTTCCAGGGAGACAGGGCGTCGAAGGGACCGGCCAACCAGGTCGTCATGCGGGCGTTCCCGCTGCAGTACATCGGGGTAGGGGAGATGGCCAAGGTGATCAAGCCGTTCCTGTCCCCGGGCGGCGAGGCGGCCGAGGTCCTCCGGGCGAACGTCCTCCTCGTGATCGACACGGAGGGGAACATCGAGAAGACCGCGCGGCTGGTCGAGCTGTTCGACTCCGAGGTGTTCCGGTCGTCGGGGATGAAGCTGTTCCGGCTCAAGTACCTGGACCCCGAGGAGATGGCGAAGAACCTCGACAACATCTACGGGGCGCTCGACTTCTCCGCCAGGGGGGCGAAGCCGTCCGGCATCAACTTCGTGGCGATCCCCCGCCTCAACTCCCTGCTGGTCGTGAGCGCGGCGCCGAAGACGATGGAGGACGTCGAGAAGTGGATCGGGGAACTGGACCGTGAAGGGTACGGGGCATCCCGGACCGTCCACCGGTACCGGGTGAAGCACGGGAAAGTGAGGGACATCGTCGCGGTCCTCGAGAAACTGTACCCGAGGCGGACCGCCTCGCTCCCGGACCGGACCACCGAGTTCAAGCCCGCGGTGGGGCACTCCTCCATGGCCGGCCCCTCGACCTCCCCGACCGTCGCGACGACGCAACCCGCGCCGGCCGCCACGACCGCTCCGGCGAAGACGCAATCCGCGAAGGACTCGAAGGACGCCAAGGAAGGCGAGGGGTTCGACATTATCCCCGACGAGCCGACGAATTCGTTGATCATCCGCGCCAGCCTGTCGGAGTACGCGGACATCCTCGAGAACCTGAAGACGGTCGACGTGTACCCGCAGCAGGTGCTGCTCGAGGTGCTGGTGGGGGAGGTGACGTTGACCGACGAGCTGAAGCTGGGGATCGACTGGTCGTTCACCAACGCGTTCGGCCCCGGGGGCGCGTACAAGGGCACCGCGACGCTCGCGTCCGGGGTGGCGTCGAACAACTTCGACTACCTCGTCGAGAAGACCGGCAAGCTCACCGCGGCGTTCCGGTCGCTGGCGCAGGACGGCAAGGCGTCGGTCCTCTCCTCCCCCAGCGTCATCGCGACGAACGGGAAAAAGGCGCGGATCAACGTGGCCGACCAGGTGCCCGTGGTCACTTCCACGCTGCAAAGCAACACGAACCCGCCGGTGACGACCACCACGGTCGAATACCGGGACGTGGGGGTGATCCTTTCGTTCACGCCGTACATCAACGACTCGGGGCTCGTGACGCTCGAGATCGAGCAGGAGGTGAGCGAGGTCAACACCACCGCCTCCGGCACCAACCCGACCTTCTTCAAGCGGAGCATCTCCACGAACCTGGTGGCGGCGCAGGACCAGAGCATCGTCCTCGGGGGGCTCGTGAAGGAGCGGAAGTCGCTCGACCGCGCCGGCCTGCCGTGGTTCTACAAGATCCCCGTCTTCGGCTGGATCTTCGGCTCCCGGTCGGACAGCATCACCCGGAACGAGCTGCTGATCTTCATCACGCCGCGGGTGGTCCGGAGCGTGGAGGAGGGGATCCTGCTCAGCAGGGACTTCGAGGAGCGGGTCCAGCAGCTGAAAGGCCGGATGAGCGAGGCGCAGGGGATCCGCCTGCGGGGCCAGCCGGTCCCGCAGGCTCCGGCTCCGCCGGAGCGCACCCCGCCGGTTCGATGACGATGGGCCGCCCGGGTCAGATCCAGGGGGAGAAATCGCCGGGGAGCGCGTGCGACCGGTACGCGATGGCGCCGTCCCGTCCGATGAGCACGAAGGTGGGGATCCCGACCACGCCGTACGCCCGGGCCACCTTCCCCTTCTCGTCCAGGAGCACGGGGTAGCGGATGTCGCGCGCCTTGACGGTGGCCGACACCTTCTCCCGGGACTCGCGGAAGTCGAGCCCCAGGATCTGCACCTTCTTCCCCACCGGTCCGGCGTGCAGGGCGTTGATCGACGGGATGGCCGCCCGGCACTCCGGGCACCACGTGGCCCAGAACACGAGCAGCACCGGCTTCTTCCCGAGGAACTGGTTCAGCGAGACCGGTTCCCCGTCGAGCGACGGAAGGGCGAAATCCGCGGGGCGGCTCTCCTCCCCCGCGCCCTCCGCCCGGGACACCGCGTTCCCGGCCGGCAGCCGGTCGGGGCCCGCGAGCCCGGCTCCGCACAAAAGGAACAGCAGCGCGGCGATGGCGTTCCGGCGGTTCATCCCTTCCTCCGTCGGGCGGATACGCCCGGCACTATTCGATGGTCCCCCCGGGCGGGGCGTTTCGGGTCAGACCAGCCGCCTGCCCGCCTCGAGCAGCAGGTATTCTCCGGCGAGGAGCAGCAGGACGCCGAACGCCCGTTGGACCCGGGTCATCCACGCCCCCGATTTCGGCAGCGCCGCCAGGAGCCCGGCGGACGCCCCGAGGGCGACCACCGGAAGGCCCATCCCCAGGGCGAAGGTGAAAAACAGCGACGCCCCGAACAGGGGGTTTCCGCTCGCGCCGACGTACAGGAGAAGCCCCCCCAGCACGGGCGCGGTGCACGGCCCGACGATCACCCCGGAGCAGATCCCGACCAGGAGCGCCCCTGCGGTCCCGCCGCCGGCCCCTCCCGCGGATCCGGCCCGGGAGAGGAACGCCGGGAGGGGCAGGCGGACCAGATCGAACATCGAGAGCGCCAGGACGAGGCAGACGTTCGCCATCGCCAGGTAGGAGAGGGGGTGGGCGGTGACCTCCCCGAAGACCTGCCCCGTGAGCCCCGCGGCCATCCCGAGGGCGGCGTAGGTCAGGGCCATGCCGACCGCGTACGCCCCCGAGAGGAGGATGGTGCGGCGGCGCGTCCCTCCGCCACGACTTCCGAGGTACCCGACGGTGACCGGGAGGATCGGGTAGGTGCACGGGGTGAAGCTGACGAGGATACCCCCGAGGAACGCCGCGACGTACGCGAGCGGGGATCCCGCCTGCAGGTACGCTTGGAACGAGGTGAGGAACGCATGCATCGGGTGTGCGCTTTCCGTCCCGGGTGGGGGACCGGATGTTGATGGAACCAGTGTACTTCCCGGAATCCGCCGAATCAAATCGCGTATCAAAGAAGGGAACAGGAGGGAGGGGGACCGGTGACCCGCACGGGACGTTGGCGATATCCTCTCCTTGAGCGCGGGAGCGGGTGGCTGGGGGGGAATCGATTCCCCGAGAAGGTCGCCGCGGCGTACATATTGTGCGGCGTCTTCCTCCTCGCCCTGACGGAGCGGTACATCCATCCGGTATTCCCGGGGTACGTCGATGACGCGATCTACATCGCCTGCACATCGGTCATCCTCTTCCTGATCGTCCGGAGCGGCGTGAACGCCTTGAGCGCGAAGGAGGCCGCCCTCCGGGAGAGCGAGGACCGGCTGGCCCGGATCCTGGAGACCAACGCGGGAGGGATCGTCGTCTTCGACGCGAAAGGGGTCATCACGTTCGCCAACCACGCGGCGGAGAAGATCCTGTCCGTCGAGCGTTCGCGCCTCATCGGCCTTCGGCACGACGACCCGGCGTGGGACATGACCGACGCGGACGGCGCGCCGATCGGGCACGAGGAGCTCCCCGTGGCGAAGGTCCGGACGACCCGGATGCCGGTGTACGACATCCAGTTCGGGGTCCGGCACCGGGCCGGGGCCAACGTCATCCTGTCCGTCAACGCCGCCCCGCTCCTCGACTCGTCGAACGAGATGGTCGGAACCGTGGCCTCCTTCACGGACATCACGGCGCGGAAGAAGGGGGAGGACCTCCGGATCCGGAAGCTCCTCCTGGCCGTGGAGCAGAGCCCATCCGCCATCGTCATCACCGACCTCGAGGGGAACGTGGAGTACGCGAACCACCGGTACGCCCTGATGACCGGGTGCCCCGTGAAGGAGGCCATCGGCGGGAAGATGCCCCACCCGTGTCTGACCTCCAGCCGCCGCCTGGAGGAGATGTGGTCGGCCATCCGGTCGGGGAAGGCGTGCCACGGCGAGTTCGAGTGCACCCGGAACGGCGGCGAGGCGTACTGGGAATCGACCACGATGACGCCGATTCGCACCGCGGAGGGGGAGATCGCGAATCTCCTGTGGGTGCGGGAGGACATCACCGACCGGAAGCTGGTGGAGGAGGGGCTTCGCCGGAGCGAGGCGAACTACCGGACGGTCCAGGAGAAGTTCCGCCAGATCTTCGAGCAGAACGAGGAGCCGCTGTTCCTCTTCCGGCAGGGGACCGGCGAGATCCTGGACGCGAATCCCGCGGCCGCGCTCCTGTACGGGTGCGACCGGGAGGAGCTTCGGAGGGAAGGCGTATCCCTTTTCGTCCCGCCGGCGGACCTGCACGAATTCCGGTCGGCCATCGCGGCGGTCCGCCCCGGGGCGGGGCTGTCCATCGATTGCGCGCGCCACCTCCGGAAGGACGGGGTGCGGATCGTGGTGTCCATCCGGGCGAATTCGATCCGGACCGGGGACGAGGAGGTGGTCTACGGCTCCTTCCGGGACATCACCGCCCGCATCCGGATGGAGGACGAGGCGAAGCACCACCAGGCCCAGCTCATCCACGCGAACCGGATGACCTCCCTGGGGACGATCGTCTCCGGGGTCGCCCACGAGGTGAACAACCCGAACAACCTCATCATGTTCAACGCGCCGATGATCCTCGCCGCCTGGGAGGACGCCGCGCCGATCCTGGACGCGTACCACCGGGAGAACGGCGATTTCCACCTGGGAGGGCTGCCGTACTCCGAGATGCGGTCGGTGGTCCCCAGGCTCGCCGCGGGGATATCGGACGCCTCGGTCCGGATCAAGACGATCGTGGCCAACCTCAAGGATTACGCACGCCAGGAAGGGCCCCGGAGGGTCGCGGCGATCGACGTGAACGACGTCGTCCGGACCGCCATCGCCATTCTCAACCACGAGATCATCAAGGCCACCCACCGGTTCGAGCTGATCCTCGAGGAGGGGCTCCCGCCGGTGAACGGCTCCGCCCAGCAGCTGGAGCAGGTCGTCATCAACCTGGTGAACAACTCCCTGCAGGCGCTCCCGTCGAACCGCCGGGGCCTCCGGGTCTCCACGCGGAACGTTCCGGACACCGGAGAGATCGAGGTGACGGTCGAGGACGAGGGGGCCGGGATGCCGCCGGATGTGCTGGCACGGGTGGCCGAGCCGTTCTTCTCCACGCGGACGGACAGCGGCGGGCTGGGGCTTGGGCTGTCGATCTGCCGATCCATCGTGGACAAGCACAAAGGCTCCCTCTCCTTCGAGTCCGAGGTGGGATCGGGGACCCGTGCGGTCATCCGCCTTCCCGCCGTAGGGGCGGGCGCGGTGCGGGACGCGCTGGCGTCCCGGAAGGGGTGACCGATGCCCGGGATTTCCGAGGGCGGGAGCCCGATCCTCCTGGTCGACGACGATCCGCACTTTCTCGTCTCCTCCGGCGTCACGCTCCGCTCCGCCGGCATCTCCCCCGTCGTCACGATCGAAGACAGCCGCCAGGTGGTCCCGTTCCTCGAGGAGCGGCCGGCCGCCGCGGTGGTGATCGACCTGTCGATGCCCCACCTCTCCGGAAGGGAGCTGCTCGCGCTGCTCCGGGAACGCCACCCGGAACTTCCCGTGATCGTCATGACCGGCCACAACGAGGTCGAGGTCGCGGTGGAGTGCATGAAGGCGGGCGCGTTCGACTACCTGGTGAAACCGGTCGAGCGTTCGCGCTTCGTCTCCTCCATCCGGCGGGCGCGCGAGGTGAGGTCCCTCCGGGAGGAGGTCGATTCCCTGAAGGCCCACTTCCTCTCCGGCAAGATCCGGAACGAGGCCGCGTTCGAGGAGATCGTCACCGGCAGCCGGAAGATGGTCGCCGCCTTCCAGTACATCGAGGCGATCGCGGCGTCGCGCCACCCGGTCCTGCTCACGGGCGAGACCGGGACCGGGAAGGAGCTGTTCGCCCGGGCGATCCATGCCGTAAGCGGGCGGAGAGGGGAGATGGTCCCGGTGAACGTGGCGGGGCTGGAGGACGCGATGTTCTCCGACACCCTCTTCGGCCACCGGAAGGGGGCGTACACGGGCGCCGACCACCCCCGGGAGGGGCTGATTTCACGGGCGGCCGGGGGGACACTGTTCCTGGACGAGATCGGCGATCTGGGCGAGGCGTCCCAGGTGAAGCTCCTCCGCCTGATCGAGGAGCGGAAATATTACCCGCTCGGCTCGGACGTCCCGAAGGAGAGCGACGCCCGCGTCGTCTGCGCCACCCACCGCCCGGTCGAGTCCCTCTTGAAGAAGGGGGGGTTCCGGAGGGACCTCTACTACCGCCTGTCCGCGCACCACGTTCACCTGCCGCCGCTGCGCGACCGCAAGGAGGACATCCCGCTCCTGGTGGACGTGTTTCTGGAAGAAGCCGCGTCGGAAGAGGGGAAGAAGCGGCCGACCCCGCCCGCGGAGCTGTACACGCTGCTGTCCACCTACGATTTTCCCGGGAACGTCCGGGAGCTCCGGATGCTGGTGTTCGACGCGGTCCTCCGGCACAGGGGGGGGGTCCTCTCCCTCGACAGCTTTCGATCCGCGATCGGACCCAGGAGCGTTCCGGCGACGGCCGACGCGTCCGGAACGTCCTCGACGGATCCGGGGGCGTCCGGCACCTTCCCCGCCCTGTCCCGGCTTCCCACCCTGCGGGAGGCCGAGGAGCAGCTCGTGGCGGAAGCCCTCCGGCGCGCCCGGAACAACCAGGGGATCGCGGCGTCCCTCCTCGGGATCACCCGGCAGGCGCTCAACAAGCGGCTGGTGAGGGAAGCCAGGAACCACCCCCGGCCGGAAGACGCCCCCGGAGAGTAGCCGGTGGGCGACACCCCGCGAATCCTGATCGTGGACGACGAGGCGCCGTTCCGGTTCTCGGCGACGGTTGCGCTGCGGCAATCCGGTTTCCGGGTCGCGGAGGCGCGGGACGGCGCGGAGGCGATCGTGAAGATCCTCGAGGCCCGCGACGCGGGCGACCCGTTCCGCCTCGTCGTGACCGACATCCGGATGCCCACGATGTCCGGCTCGGAGCTGATCGACGCGCTCGCCGCCCGCGAGATCGGGACTCCCGTGTGCGCGATCACCTGTTTCGGGGACCGGGGCCTTGTGACGGATCTCGCCGCCAAGGGGTGCACGGAGTACCTGGAGAAGCCGTTCTCGCCGGAAGAGCTCGTAGCGTGGATCACCCGCGTCCTCTCTTCCGGCCCTCGCTGAATCCCGGCGATTCCCTTCGGTGCTCCGCCGACTTGGGTGCAACGCAGGTTGCAGGCCGCATTGCGGTTGCATCCCCGCATAACCGTTACTTTTTCAATAGATACGCCGATCGATCCGTTCCCCTTGGGGTTTCACGCGCAGCCGGCGCTTCGCCTCCGACTGAGGGGAGTGGCGACATATGTGATCGGTTTATAAAGTAAATATACCGGCGGGCCGTTTGGCACCGCTCTTGAAGTACAAGGGGCCCAAGGCAGGATCCGAAGAGATCAGGGGGGGCGGGCGGGTGACCAACGACAAGCACATCCTGATCGCGGACCCGGAAGCGGGGTTCCGCTTTTCCGCGACGGTCGCCCTTCGGAAGGCCGGGTACCGGATTTCGGAGGCGTTGAGCGGCCTGGACGCCCTCGCGCAGATCATCCGCCTGCACGAGGATGATATGACTCCGGACCTGCTGATCACAAACTGCGGGATGCCGGACCTGTCCGGCGCGGATCTGGTACTTGCTCTTCGCCGGCTCGATGTTTCGGTCCCGGTGTTCGCGATCGCGGAAAACCTGGACGCCACGCTCCTGGGCGACCTCGCCGTTGCGGAGTGCGTCGGGCTGATAGAAAAACCGTTCCCGCCGGACGAACTGGTCCGCAGCGTGGATCGCGTCCTCGGGATGGACGCGGCATGATCCGGAAAACCCCGCTACCGGAGGCCGGAATCGTCCGGCCTCCCGCTCGTCCCGCCCCACGGGCCGGTCCCCGGGAGAAGACCCCGAGGGCCGGCCCCCTTCTTTTCCGGCGGGGACTCGCCGGCGCTTGACATGGCGATGGATCGGTTCGAAGGGTGATATCGGACCCGGCATTGTGCGGGGGGCGGCGGCGGGATAAGATTCCGGGGGAGGGGGGAGCGGCGTGGAACACGGGAAGCACATTCTCCTGGTCGACGAGGATCCTTCGTTCCGGTTCTCGGCCGGAATCGTCCTGAGGAATGCCGGGCTCCGCGTGAGCGAGGCCGGGGACGGCGAGGAGGCGCTTCGCCGCTTTCGGGATGCCCGTTTCGGGAGGAACCCGGTCGACCTTCTCCTCGCGAATGTCCGGACGCCGGGGATGTCGGCGCTGGAGCTCATAGACGAGATCCGCCGGCTCGGCGACGACGTTCCCTTCGCCGTGATGACCTGCTGCGACGAGCCGTGCGTCTCGGAGGAGATCCGGAAGCGCGGGTGCCGCGATGCGATCGCCAAGCCGTTCGACCCCGCGGAATTCGTCCGCCGGGTTCGCCGTGCCTTGGAGGACTCTTCGGAACCGGTGTGCTGAAACGGGCGTAGTTCCGGGAACCCCGCGGAACACCGGGGTGAGACGGAAGTTGCCCCCCTCGGCGGCAGGTCCATTTTAACCGTTCGGAATATCAGGAAAAATTGGTGGTAGCCCAATCCATCCGCAAGAAAAGTCGCACCCCTCCCACCCTCCATGGCGTCACGGGATAATCCAGTAACCACCTGATTGCGCTAGCCAAATACCCCTTCGGGTTCCGCGGCACAAACCTTGTATTGATTGCCGTCAAAGGTTTCGTTTCAGGCGCGCGGGAATCCATCCATAGGTCAGGACAGTCGGTTGACAAGGAAAGGAGAAGCGATATGAAAAAGCAGAGGCTCTCCAACCGGATGTTCGTTGCGGTCCTCATGCTCTCCACCGTAATCGGAGCGTACCCCGTCGGCGGTGCGTCCGCGGCGATCACCTGCGAGCGGGAGGTGACCGCGGACGTCGTCGCCTTCGACAAGCCGATCATGTACAACCGGCTCGGCGCGGGCAACGTGAACGGGATGATGTACGCCCTGTCGCGGGACGTGGTCAACGTGGGGACCCTTGCCCCGCTCACCGTCGCGCCGGGAGGGGCCGTTGCCGGGGAGGTCGACCTCCGCCCGGACAAGCGGCAGCGGCCGCTGATCCTCCGGGTCCGCGTCGGCGACTGCCTCACGGTCAACCTGACAAACCTCCTGACCCCGGCGGCGAACCCGTTCAAGTTCAACACGGCTCTCGAGGATGTCGTCACGGTCGCCGGTCAGGTGTTTCCCGCCTCCATCGACGAGCAGGTCGCCTCTCGGGTGGTCGGGTTTCACGTCTCCGGGATGCAGCTGGTGAACGGCATCGACGACGACAGCAGCATGGTGGGGAGGAACCACCTGGGCCTGCCCGGCAGCCAGGGAACGCCCGATGCGGTCAACGGAAGCATGGCGGGGATCGGCCAGACCCGCTCCTACAAGCTGTACGCGGAGAAGGAGGGGGCGTTCCCGGTGAAGAGCGACGGCGCGACCTTCGGCTCCGACGCCAACCAGGGGCAATCCTCCACCGGCCTCTTCGGCCAGGTCATCGTGGGGCCCAGGGGTTCGGCGGCGTACCGCGGACAGGTCTTCGAGGAGGAGATGCGGCTTTCGGCCGACGCGAACCGAGACGGGGTCCTCACCGGCGCGGAGAAGACCGCCCAGGGGCACCCGGTCCTCGACTACGAGGCGGTCTATCCCGCGACGTCCCCGTGGACCCTCGAAGGGAAGGCCGGGCTCCCGGTCCTGAACATGATGAAGGCGACCGGGACGTTCACGGGCGCCGTTCCGAACGTGGAGATCGTCCACTCCGAGATCAACGCCGTGGTCGCGTACGGCCCGAACGGGGCGACGACCGCGGACGGGATCTTCCCGCCCTCCACCTATCCGCTGGAGAGCGTGGGCAAGCGGAACCCGTCGATTCCGAACCGGCTGGAACCGTTCCGCGAGTTCGCCCAGGTCTGGCACGACGAGCCCGCCACGGCGCAGGCGTTCCCGGCGTTCTACGTCGGGAACCCCATCTGGAAATACGTGCTGGCGGGGGTCAAGGACGGCTTCATGATCAACTACGGCTCCGGCGGGATCGGGTCGGAGATCATCGCGAACCGCCTGGGCGTCGGGCCGATGCACGACTGCCTCACGTGCGCCTACGAGGAGTTCTTCCTCACCTCCTTCACCGTGGGGGATCCGGCGATCACGGTCGACGTCCCGGCGAACGTCGGGCTGGAGACGTGCGTTGTGAACCCGGTGTCCGGCGCGCTGGAGGGCGACTGCGCAGGCGCCGGCCAGCGGAAGGCGAACTACGTCATCGGGGGGGAGGACCCGGCGAACATCCACCACAGCTACACGGGGGACTTCGCCAAGTTCCGCAACACCCACATCGGGAAGGAGCAGCACGTCTTCCACCTGCACAACCACCAGTGGCTGTACAACCCCAACGACGACGGCAGCAACTACCTCGACGCCCAGGGGGTCGGGCCGGGGGTCGGGTACACGTACGAGATCAACTTCGGCGGCTCGGGCAACAGGAACAAGAGCGCCGGGGACGCGATCTTCCATTGCCACTTCTACCCGCACTTCGCGCAGGGGATGTGGTACCACTGGCGGCACAACGACGTGTTCCAGTCCGGGACCCTTCTCGCCGTCACGCCGAACGACGGCGCGGGGAACCCGACCGGATACCACCTCGTCCCCTGGGATCTGAAGGTCACTATCCCCGCTCCGGTCACCTTGACGGTCGGCGGAGTCACCGTGACCGGCCGCGCGCGCGCGTACCCGGACGGGGAGATCGAGACCGGGACGGCCATCCCGGCGGTGGTTCCGCTTCCCGGGAAGCCGATGGCCGTGATGCCGGGCCCCGTCCCGGCGGCCACCGTGCTGGTCGTCCCGAAGCTCGCCGCCGACAACGTGACGGTCGTCGGCTCCAACGCGAAGGTGATCGACCGGGCGAGCAACCCCGGCTTCCCGTTCTGGGTCGCGGGGATCGAGGACGTCGTGGGGCAGCGTCCGCCGACGCCCCCGCTCGACATGCTGACCCCTGCCAAGGCGACGGCCCTCAAGGCCTCCGGCGGACTCTGGGCGAATATCGACAGCGCCCAGGCGGACGGATGGGACGGCGGGCTTCCGCGGCACGCGCTGCAGGGATTCTCGGATAACGGGGCGGCGACGACCGTCACCCTCGCGGCCGATTTCAGCAAGGTCGTCCACGCGGCCAAGCCGGTCTACTTCCCCGAGGAGGGGACCGACCTCGAGCAGGCGGCCATGGCGTTCCACGCGAAGAAGTTCCACGCCACGTACCTCCCGAACGGAACGCCGCTTTCCGGAGTGGACAACGGATTCCGCACCAACGGCGGGGGCGGGCCCGTGGTGGGCGCGCCGTACCACAACCCGTGCATCGACGACGAGGCGACCGTCCTGGGCGCGGGCGTCCTCGGGAAGTTCTTCAGCGGGGAGACCGCCGGCAACCCGATGAGCGTCCGGGGCCGGAGCGTCTTCAACTCCGACACCCCCCGGATCTACAAGGGGACCAACCTCCAGTTCGACGTGGTCCTGAACAAGGTGGGGTACCATTACCCGCAGCAACGGATCGTGGCCCTGTGGGAGGACGTGGCGCCGATCATCCGGAAGAACAAGGCGCCGGAGCCGCTCGTCATGCGGCTGAACACCTTCGACTGCGGCATCTACCACCATTCCAACCTCGTTCCGGAAGTGTACGAGATGGACGACTACCAGGTCCGGACGCCGACCGACATCATCGGCCAGCACATCCACCTCCCGAAGTGGGACCTGACCACGACGGACGGCGCGGCGAACGGGTGGAACTACGAGGACGGGACGCTTTCGCCGGGCGCGGTCCAGGAGCGGATCCACGCGATCAACGCCTACAACACGACTCCCGGGATCGCCCCGGTCGCCGCGCTTGCGGGGGGCGGGCCCGTGGTCACCTCCGCGGGGCACACCGTCCCGTCGACCGGAATCCTGCACGAGGAGGCCCATCCGTACTTCGGGCCGGTGGCCGCCGCGTTGGGCGGCGCGTTCCCCGAGCGTTGGGCGGGCGCCCGCACGACGACCCAGCGCTGGTTCGCCGACCCGGTGGTGAACGCGGAGGGAGTGGACCGGGGCCTCGGGATCATCTTCACCCACGACCATTACGGGCCGTCCACCCACCAGCAGATCGGCCTCTACGCGACCGTGCTGGCGGAGCCGGCGAATTCCCTCTGGAAGCACAACGAAACCGGCGTCCAGCTCGCGTGCGCGGACGCCGTCAACCCGAACTTGCCGGGCCCGTCTCTTGCGGAGAACAAGATCCCGTGCCGCTGGGACGGCGGCCCCACGAGCTGGCAGGCGCAGATCGTTCCGCGGGCGCCCCTGGGGGGCGTGAACGTCCTGGCGGAGACGATCGAGCCGTTCCGCGAATTCTACTTCGAGTACACCGACTTCCAGCACGCCTACGAGGCCGGAATCTACGTGGGAGCCGACCAGGACGGGCTGGCGCTCCCCGGGACGGGCCCCGGGCTCCCGGCTCAATTCGCCAACCTGGGCAATCCGGCGTTCCCGGCGGCCGGTACCGCGGCCGACCTCTTCCGGTTCGCCATCAATCCCCCGGCGCGGTTCCAGGCCGCACAGGTCTTCCCCGATCTGGTGGTGGAGGCGAACGATTGCGTCCTGGATCCGCTGAATCCGTCATTGGTCCTGCTGTCCCGCCCCTGCCCGCAGGCGATCGACGTGCAGGACCCCGGCCTGTTCGTCGTGAACTACCGGAACGAGCCGGTTGGGCTGCGCGTCTTCGACCCGAACAAGATCGGCCCGGACGGCAAGCCGGGGATGCAGGCGGACGGCGCGGCCGGGGATCTCGCCCTGGCGCTGTCGTCGAACGTCAATCGCAGGATGCCGCAGCTGAACGTGCAGCCGACGGCGGCGACGGTGATCAACGGCACGAAATTCCCGCCGCCCATCAACTCGGGCGGGGTCGCCGCCCGGGATCCGTTCACGCCGATGGCGCGGGCGTACATGGGCGACCGGATCCGCGTCAAGGTGCAGGCCGGCGGGGACGAGGAAGAGCACAACGTCATGATCCACGGCATGAAGTGGCTGCAGGCGGGCTCCGGACACGGCCGGGCGCCGAACTCCGGGTGGCGCAACTCCCAGGCGGCGGGGATTTCCGAGCAGTTCACGCTGAACACCCCGGTCACCCCCCTGATCCGGAGCTCGAACCGGGCGGACTACCTCTACACCATGGACGCCTCCAACGACGGCTTCTGGAGCGGGATGTGGGGCGTGATCCGTTCCCACTCCAACTTCCAGAACACGCTGAGCCTCCTCCCGGGGAGCCTGGTCACGCCGACCCGGCCTCTCACGCTCTCCAACCAGTCGCAGTTCAACGGGTCGTGCCCCGTTGGCGCTCCGACGAGGAGATTCGACGTCACGGCCGTGCTGGCCAACCGGGTGCTCCCGAACGCGTTCGGGGTTCCCATTCCGGCGAAGGGGCAGGGCGATCCGATCGCGGACAACTCGGTCGGAGCGGGGCTGAACCCCCTCGGAGGAACGCTGGTGTACAACCCCCGGGCCGACGTGGTCGGCGGACAAACCATCGTCGATCCGGAAACCAGCGTCCAGATCACCCTTCCGGCCAACCGGGGACCGATCCACGACCCGACGGCGATGATGTACGTCCTCACGTCCGACCTCGAGGTGAGGCCGGCGGCGGAGCTTTCTCCGGCGCAGAAGCTTTTGTGCGCCGCAGGCGGCGTCAACAATCCGCTCTGCCCCGTGCGGCTCAAGGCCACCGCTCCCGTGGAGCCGCTGGTGCTGCGGGCGAAGGCGGGGGAGTGCGTCAACGTGACGCTGCGAAGCCGGCTGGAAGCGGTCGCCCCCGATCTCGCGTCGTACTCCTCGATGATGGGGGTGGTGAAGCGCGACCGGTTCGATCCGGAAGGGTCGACCACGTTCCAGCCCAACCTCATCCGGCCCTCGTCGCTCGCAGGGCTGCACCCGCAACTGGTGGCCCACGACGTCACGCGGGACGACGGGGTGGTCGTCGGCCTGAACCCGACCTTGACCCAGGTGTCGGCCCTGGGTCTCCCGGTGTCGTACCGCTGGTACATGGGGGACGTCTCCGGGGTGCCGGCCGGCAGCAACCTCCAGCTCGTGGCGACGCCCGTGGAGTTCGGCGGGTTCAGCCTTGCGCCGGCGGACAAGATCAAGCAGGGCGCCAAGTCGCTGGTGGGCGCGATGGTGGTCGAGCCCTCGAACACCGTCACGATCACCCAGAACACCCAGGTGCCCAACCGGCAGGGGGATTTCCCCGGCGTAACCCCGCGACCCACCCGCCTGACCCGGACGCAGGCCACGATCACGGCGCCGGCCGGCTCGGACGGGAGCGGGGGGACGTTCCGCGACTTCTCCCTGGTCCTGACGAAGGCGCTGACGCAGTACTACACCGACAACGCGACGGGGCGGCTCACCCCCGTCGAGCACATGAACGGCGAGGGGGATGGCATCCCGGAGGACAGCCAGGAGGCGAGCGGCATGGCCCTCAACTACGGGATCGAGCCGATGTGGTTCCGGTTCGGCATCCTTCCGCAGGCGCCGTTCGGCGGAGCGGGGACGCCCGCCAGCTACGGGTCGATCCCCAACGCCCACCAGGCGTTCAGCAACGTCCTCACGGCGGGCCAGGACCCGGTCACGCCGGTGTTCCAGGCCACGGCCGGACAGCAGGCCCGGATCCGGATCACCAATCCGTTCGGGACCAGCCGCGGATCCACCTTCGCGCTTCACGGGCACGTCTGGCAACGCGATCCGTACGTGTGCGACGACGACCAGTACGGCCTGGACGGCAGGTGTATCACCCCCCCGACCGGCTCCTCCGTCTGGCTGGGGGCGCCGCTGGTCGGTTCACGGGCCATCGGCAACAACCCGCAGGGGTTCGCCCAGGGCGGCCAGGAGAGCTGGACGCCGATGAGCCACTTCGACATCGTCCTGCCGAGCGCCGGCGGCGGGAACGATCGGCCGGGCGACTACCTGTTCCGGGACCAGGCATCCTTCGGCAGCGCCAGCGGGCTCTGGGGCATCCTTCGGGTGAACCCGTGAAGTAGGAAGGACGATGCCGCCATCAACCTCCCGACGAACGGGTGCGGTCTTGAGGGCCGCACCCGTTTTTTTCGCCTCATCGGGGGCGGACGGTGGAAGTAGAATGGGAAACGCAACCGCATTGGGCGCGCGCCGCCGCGGCCCGGAACGATTTTCCGGGAGGTCCGGACCGTGAAACGGGATAACCGCCGCACCGGGATGCTCCTCGCACTGGCGATTTCGATCCCGCTCCTGTTCGTGTGCTCCCCGTTTCCCGCCGGGTCGGCCGATTCTGCCGCCCCGGCGTCGTCGCAGGCCATTCCCGGCACCGACAACGTCGCGCGGGAGGGGGTCCGGGTGGAGTTCTCCTACTCCCCCGCGGGGAAGCGCGACGGCGGGGTGATCGAGGGGGAGTTCGCCGAACTCCGGTTCCGGGTGACCGAGGAGGCGAAGGGGAAACCGGTCCGCTCCCTGCGGCCCGGGGCATGGATGGATATCAGCCGCCCCATGGACGCGAGGCCGGGGCAGGACCGTCCCGATTGCCGGAAAAAGGTGGGCCTGTACCTGCAGGGGATCGTCGGAATCCGGCCGATGGTCGACCTGAACGGCTACTACATCGTGGTGCTGAACCAGGAGCCGAACCTCTACGTGATCGACCCGTTCGTCGGCATGGCCGGGAAGACGAACCTGCTGACCACCGTGCGCCTTCGGGAGCCCGGGACGGATTGGGTGAAATCCGCGGACGAGAAGCGGCTCTACGTGACCCTCAATCGCGCCGGCAAGGTGGCCGTCGTCGACGCCGAGGCGTTCAAGATCGTATCGGAGGTCGACGCCGGGAAGAGCCCTGTGCGGCCCGCGCTCCAGCCCGACGGCCAGCTCCTGTGGGTCGGCAACGACGCTCCGGAAGGGGTGGAGGGCGGAGTGACGCTGATCGACACCGCGTCCCTTTCGAAGGTCGCGGAGATCCCGACGGGAAAGGGGCACCACGAGCTCGCCTTCACCGACGACAGCCGCTACGCCTACGTATCGAACCGGGGGAGCGGCACGGTGTCGGTGATCGACGTCCGGGAGCGGAAAAAGGTCCGGGACGTGCCCGTCGGCCCACAGCCGATCTCGCTTTCGTACTCTTCCACCGCCCGTGCGCTCTACGCGGCGGACGGGCAGGAGGGGACGGTCTCCGTCGTGGACGGGAAGAGCCACGAGGTGACGGCCAGGATCCAGGCGAAGCCCGGGCTGGGGCCGATGCGGTTCACGCCGGACGGCCGGTGGGGGCTGATCCTGAACTCGCGGGAGAACGCCGTCCACATCGTCGACGCGTCGAACAACCGGGTGGCGCACACCGTGGCCGTGGGGGAGACCCCGTACCAGATCGCGCTCACCCGCGGTTTCGCCCACGTGCGCTGCCTCGGCACGGAGCGGGTCTTCATGGTCAACCTGGACCTGCTGGGGAAGGACTCCCCGCCGCCGGTTCAGAGCTACGGAGCGGGATCGGAGGCGCCGAAGGACGCGCCGGGGCTCGGGATCGCGAACGGGATCGTCGGCGTGACCGGCCAGTCCGAGGTCCTGATCGTGAACCCGGCGAGCAACACGATCTTCTTCTACATGGACGGGATGAATTTCACCTCGGGGAGCTTCCCCGGGTACCGGCAGCATCCCCGCGGCGTGGAAACGATCAACCGGAGCGTGGTGGAAACGGAGCCCGGCGTCTACACCGCGAGGGCCCGGGTCCCCGTGGCGGGAGAGTACGACGTGGCGCTGTTCATGGACTCCCCGAGGTTCGTGCAATGCTTCACCCTTTCGGCGGGTTTGAACCCGGATCTCCGGAAGGGTCCCGCGTACGAGGTGGAATACCTCCGGGAGGACGGCGGCGCCGCCCTGGAAGAGGAGTACCGGTTCCGGTTCCGCCTGAAGGATTCCCTGACCGGGTGGCCGGTGAAGGGGGTTGCGGACGCCCGGCTGCTGTACTACCTCTCCCCGGGGAGATACCGGTCCGAGGTTCCCGCCCCGGAGGTGGAGGAGGGGGTCTACGAGGGCACTCTCCGGTTCCGGGAGCCCGGCGCGTACCACGTCCACGTCGGCGTGCCGTCGCGGAACATCGGGTACCGGACCTTCATCCACCGCTCCCTGCTGGTGAAGTCGAACAGATCGAAGTGACCGTGCGCCGGCCCCTTTCCGCCGCCGTGGCCCTCTGCCTTCTCTCCGTCGCCGTCGCGGCGTCGGCGGAGGGTCTGACCGAGGCGCAGCGGAGGGGGAAGCGGATCTACATGGAGGGGAAGGGCCGGGGGAGGATCGCCGCCTTCCTCGCCGGGGCGGGGATCAGCGCCCCCGGCAAGGGATTCCCGTGCGTCAACTGCCACCTCGCGGGCGGGGAGGGCCAGCGGGAGGGCGGCGTCCGGTCGGCCGACATCACGTGGTTCCACCTCACCAAGGAGTATTCCGGCCGGCGCGCGACGGGCAGGGCACACCCCGCGTACACCGAGGAAACGGTCCGGGCGGCGATCACCAAGGGGGTCGATCCCGCCGGCAACGCGCTGGATCCCGCCCACCCGCGGTACACGATCTCCCGGGAAGACCTCGAAGACCTCGTGGCGTACCTCCGGGCGATGGACCGGGAGCCGGTTCCCGGCGTGACGGACAACGAGGTCCGCGTGGGGGTGCTCCTTCCGGAGCGGGGGCCCGTCGCGGAGGCGGGGACCGAGGTCCGCGCGCTCCTTGCCGGCTGCTTCGCGGAGGTGAACGGACGCGGAGGGATCTTCGGGCGGTCCCTCGTGCTGGTTCCCGTGCCGTACGACCCCGCCGCGGAAGGGTCCGCCCTCGCCGCGGCGAAACGGGTGGTCGGCGGGGAGTCCGTGTTCTGTTTCCTCGCCAACGTCGGCGTCGCGCCGGGGAGCCCGGCCGCCCTGTACCTCGCGGACGAGAGGGTGCCCGTGATCGTGCCGCTCCTGTCCCCGTCCGAGGGCGGCTACCGGGCGGACCGGTACACGTTCCACGTGTTCGCCGGCATCCGGGAGCAGGCGCGCGTGCTGGTCGATTTCCTCGCGGAGCGCTCGAAGGGGGCGGTCGCGAAGGCGGGAATCCTCCGCTCCGGGGACCGTTCCGGGGAGGGGGGCGCCGAAGGGGTCCGGGAGCAGGCGGAGAAGAACGGCCTCGCCGTGTCCGCGGAAGTGACGTTCGAGCCGGGGAAGCTGGACGCGGCGGAAGCGGTTGCGCGATTGCGGGAGTCCGGGGCGGGCGCCGTCTTCTACTTCGGGGGCCCCTCGGAAGCGCTCTCCTTCGCCGCCGAGTCGGCGCGGCTGGGATGGGAGCCGTGGTTCCTCGCGCCGGCGCCGATGATCGGGAGCGCCCTGCAGTCGTCGGCTCCCGCGCGCTTCCTCGATACCGTGTACCTCGCATCGCCGCTTACCGTCCCGGAGCCGGAGCGGATGGCGGAATTTCTTCGGATCGGAAAACGGTACGGCTCGGGGGAACGGCACCGGACGTTCCAGTTCCTCGCCTACGCCGGGTCGCTCCTGCTGGAGGAAGGGCTCCGGCGGGCGGGGAAAGGGGTGACCCGCGAGAGTTTCGTCGCGGGCATCGGGAACGTGTGGAGGCTCGAGACGGGTGTGACGCCGCCGCTGACGTACACGGCGAACCAGCGGGTCGGCGCCCTCGGGGCCGTCGTCATGAAGGTGGATCCCGGCAGCCGGCGGCTCGTGCCCATGACGAAGTGGCGGGAGCCCAGGTAGGCCGTCCGGCATCCTATCGACGGCGGGATTCCGCGGAATCGCGGGAAGGAGGCGGAATGGGGATGCCCCGGACGTGGAAGGTACCGGCGCTGGCCTGTGCCGCATCGGTCCTCGTGGCCTGCCTGCCGCCGCCGGCGTTTCCGGATGCCGGCGGGAAGGCGGGCGGGGAGGAGAAGGTCGAATCGCGGCCCGTGCAGGTGAAGCTGGTCGACCGGACGCTGCTTACCCAGGACGGGAAGCCGGTGCGGTTCCGGACCGACGTGGTCGGCGACCGGATCGTGGTGATCGACACCTTCTTCACCACCTGCGGCCTCATCTGCCCCATCCTGGGCGCCATCCTGATGGAGCTGCAGGAGAAGGTCGGCGACCGTCTCGGCGGAGAAGTGGCGCTGGTCTCGATCTCCGTGGACCCGGGGACCGACATCCCTCCCCGGCTGAAGGCGTACGCGGAACAGTGGGAAGCCCGCCCGGGGTGGATCTTCCTTACGGGGGGGAAGCCGGACGTGGACCAGGTGCTGTCCGGGCTGGGGCTCTACGCGGCGAATTTCGCGGAACACCCCTCGACGTTCCTCGTGGGGGACGGGAAAACGGGCGAGTGGACCCGCTTCTACGGTTTCGCCACCCCGGAGCAGTTGATGGAAAAGGTCACGGAGCTGACCGGAAAACGGAAGGCGGGAGGGAAGGCGTCATGAGGAGAATATCGGTTGCGGCGGCCGCGGCCGTCGTGATGGCCGCCCTGGCGTTCCCCCTCCCGGTTCCCCCGGCGGTCGCCCACGACGAACACGCCCACTCCCCGAAGGCGACTCCGCCGCCGGGGGCGCAGGACGTACCCAGGCCCGCCGTCCCGAAGCGGCTGGACGAGAACGAGCAGCGGAAATATTTCACCGACCTGCCGCTCCAGGACCAGGACGGCAGGGCGGTTCGTTTCTACACGGACATGCTGAGGGGCCGGATGGTCCTCATCAGCTTCATCTACACCAACTGCACGGACATCTGCCCGACCCTGATGCACAACCTGGTCGACGTCCAGGAGAGCCTGGGGGACCGGTTCGGGAAGGACGTGTTCTTCGTGTCGATCAGCGTCGATCCGGAGGACGACACCCCCGAGGAGCTGAAGAAGTACGCGGAGCGGTACGAGGCGAAGCCCGGCTGGACCTTCCTAACCGGGAAGAAGGAGAATATCGACTGGGTGGTCTACAAGCTCGGGCAGTACACGCCGGACTTCGAGGACCACTCGATGCTGTTCCTGCTCGGGGACGTGAAGAACGCGCGCTGGGCGAAGCTGAAAGGGGACGCGGATCCCGGAGTGGCGATCGCGAAGATCCGGGAGTTCCTGCAATACCGGGATTCCGGCCCGGGCTCCCTGCTGCTGTCCCCGAAGTGAGGCGCTTCCCTTTTTCGAAAGGGGTGCGAAAGGTTTCTCAGGGGTTTCATACGGGCGGGATCCAGTAGGAAATACTTTCCCCTCTTTTCCTTCTTATTGCTCCATTCTTTTCGGAATGAATCCGGGTTCCATGGAAAATGTCATTAAAAACAGATAGCCACGTGATATCGCCATGGGGTGGGATTGGAACATGGATTGCAGAATTTAACGGCAGCTGTGCAGGCAATTCAGTATCGCGGACGGAAAACGGAGGTGCGGCGTGAAGCGGATAGTGACGATTCTCCTGGCGGGGTTGATATTCCTTGCGCCGGTGGCTGCCGGTGCGTCGGCGGTCACATTTACGGGAGCGAACCTCGGCTTCGAGGCGTTGATCACCGATCTGGGGGGAGGAGGTTTGCAGTGGAATTTTGATAGCACATTCGCCTCCTCGTTTTCCATCACCGCGAGTCACGGCGCGACTTCCATCCAACTGAATTCTGACGATGATCCCATTTTGTTCGGTGGAGGAGGGTTCAGCTATGTTCCGTTTTTTGGATTGTTTTCGGTGACATCTTCATCGGGCGGTCTGGTTTCCTCCTCTTTCGATGATACCTTTGGTGGAAACATCAGTTTCGACTTCACATATCATACGCTGGCGGTCAACAAAGGAATCGGGATCCTGTCGGATTCCCTCCTTGATTCTCTTTCATTTGTTCCACCGCAAAACTTCTCTGGAGCATTCTTTATCTCCGCCATGTTTGACTTTTCCTTTGAAGGGTTGGAATTTGATAATTTTATTGATAGCGGGGAGGAATTCTTGGGCACGATGGAGTCTTTCACTCTCACCGCCTCCCCCGTCCCCGAGCCGGGGACGATGATGCTCCTCGGGTCCGGGCTGGTTGGCCTCGTCGCCTGGGGGAGGAAGCGGATCCGCGGGTAACGATCGTCGAGTCCGTCGAACGATTGAACGAATAAAAAAAGGGGCGACCGGTGCACCCCGGCCGCCCCTTCGAATTGGCGCGATTTCCGCGGTCTACTTTTTCGTCGCCTCCGCGGGCGCTTTCCCCGACGCCTTCTCCGCCTTTTTCCCCTGCTCCTTTCCGCCCCCCGGGGCCGCCCCTTTCGCGCTGCCGCCGTCGTCGGCGAGCAGCGTGAGGATCATATCCGCATCCAGCGCGCCCGGCACCACGCGGCCGTCGGGGAAGACCATCGTCGGGGTCGACCGGATCTTCAGGCGGTCCGCGACCTGCGACGTCTCCTTCACCGCCTTCGACCCGCACTCTCCCTTCGGGAGCGGCTTCCCCGCGAAGGCGTCCTCCAGCGCCTGTACGGTGCCGGCGCAGACGATCGACAACGCCTTCTCGTAGGTCTGCGCATCGTTGCCGTTGCGGGGGAACGGCTTCACGTAGAAGGCGATGTCCGGGTGCTTCGCGACGATCTCCTTCGCCGTCTGGTGCAGCTTGGCGCAGTGGGGGCAGTTCGGATCGTCGAACACGATGATCCGCCGCTTCGCGTCCTTCTTCCCCACGACGATCGCCCCGGAGAGTGGAATCTGCGCCACGTCGACCCGGTTCATGGAGAGCATCCGGTTGCCGGTCAGGTTGAGCTTCGAACTCACCTGGAAAATCTGCCCCGAGACGATGTAATCCTTCGAGAAGTCGATGTAGACGGGCCACTTCTGGCCGTCCCGCTCCACGTCGACCTCCCACAGCCCCTTCACGGGACTCATTTCGACGCCGAGGATCTGCTCCTGCCGCAATCCGAGGATTTTGGCCGCTTCCTCGGAGTTCAGGCTGTGGCAATCCGTGCAGGCTCCTTCCCCGCACCCGCCCGCCGTGAAGGCGGCGGAATCGGACGGATTCATGACGATCGACATGCTTATGAGGACCAGGGCCGCCAGGATCGCTCGCTTCATTTTGTCCCCCGGGATTTTATTGCGGACACCTGAAAATCTTACACCGGAACCGGCGCCAACCCCCGGATTTTTTTTACGGCTTCCGGATTACGGTTTCGTTTGTTTTTTCGCGGATGTGCCAAGGAAATTTCATAATCGTAAGAAACATCCCCGAACCCTTTCCCAATTTATTTTCTCTTATACGTGCAACTGTTTGATTACCTGAGGTTTATCGATAAATAGTACAAATAGCATTATTTGGCACGAAGAATGATTATCGAATTACGGTTATCTCCTTTCGCAGTGATAGGATCGGGCCATTAATAGGATTCATTGACATTAACGCGGCATTTTGAAATAATGCCGGCATCCCAAAAATCGACCTCGGGGGTAAGAATGGGACCTACCACCGCCGGAGCGCCACTCCGGAAGAGGCTGACCGTAACCTTTGTCGCCGCCTCGCTGCTGCTTCCCGCGCTTTTCGCGGTCTCATCGCCCGCCGCCGATCTTTCCCTCTCCTCCAGGAGCTACTTCCTGTATTACGAGAGAGAGCTCGCCGGGGGGAACAAGGAGCAGTTCGCACCGCTGTACGAGTACCTTTCGGCGGACGCGGCGAACCTTGCGGGAACCTCCTTCTCCTTCCATTTCTACGGGTGGGGGAGGGTGGACCTCTCCGACGCGAGCGGTTCGGGAAAGGAGTCGGGCGACCTGGGCAGCGCGTACCTCGAGTATCTCCACCCGCAGGGAAACGCGCAGATGAAGCTCGGCCGGTTCTTCTTCTCGGAGGGCGCGGCGGTCGAAACGCTCGACGGCGGCTTCGTCAAGATGACCACGCCGTTGGGAATCGGATTCTCGGCGTTCGGCGGCGTGCCGGTGGAGCATTCGATCCTGGACAACACGAAGGGCGGCGATTCCCTCTACGGCGGGCGTCTCTTCTTCGCGCGGACCGGAAGGGTCGAGATCGGGGCGTCCTACCTGAAGGAGGCGGGGCCGTTCCAGGGAAAGGACCGGGAGCTGTACGGCGGCGACCTCTGGCTGCGCGTCGCCGCTCCGGTGGAGCTGACCGGGCAGGCGGCGTACAACCGGTCGACCCGGGAGATGGCGTCCCAACGGTACGCGGCCCGCATCCTGCCCGGCGCCCGCGTCGACATCTCCGCCGGGTACGAGTCGTACTCCTACAAAAGCCTCTTCCAAACCACGCTGAATCCCGCGTTCTTCCCCCCGTCGATCGATAACGACGACAAGGTGCAGGTGATCTTCGGCGTCGTGGACTGGGAGATCGTTCCGGGATGGACGATCGAGGTGGCGGGGAAGAACATCCGGCACGACAAGTCGAACCCGGGGAACGCCAACCGCGGGGAGATCGGCGTCCGCCACGCGTACAACGAGAAGAAGGACGCTGCGGGAATTTCCGGGGCCGTCGTGACGGCGGACCGCGAGGAAAACGAATACAGCGAGATCCGCGGATTCGCCACGTATTCCCCGGGGAAGTTCCGCCTCTCCCTCGACGCTCTGAACCAGCAATACAAAAGGCCGATCAACGGGAAGAAGAACGCATCCCAGATCGTCGTCTCCGCCGGGTACCGGTTCTTCCCGTCGTTCCTGCTCTCCGGCGACTTCCAGTGGACGCAGAGCCCCACTTTCAGCAGCGATTACGCCGGGCTGGTCCGGGCGACCCTCGACCTCGCCACCGGCATGGGAGGAAAGAAGAAATGACGCGGCGCGCGGTCGTGATGAACGTCATCCTGGCGGTGCTCCTCGCCCTTTCGTTCGGGTGCTCCGCCGTGTCGAAGACCCCTTCCGTACCGCCGAAGCACCCGGAAGAGCTCCCCACGGGGCGGGCGGACTGCCTCGAATGCCACAAGGATGTGTCTTCGGGCGCGCTGAAGCCGTACGCATCGTTCCGGCACTCCCGGGTGTTCGTCGATTCGCACGGCGTGTACGCGCGCCAGGGGCAGAACCTCTGTTCCGCCTGCCACGCGCCGGCGTTCTGCCAGACGTGCCACGCGGCCAAGGGGGAGCTGAAGCCGAACACGCTCCTGGGCGACCGTCCGGACCGGATGGCGCCGCACCGGGGGGACTACCTCGTGACCCACCGGATCGACGGCCGGCTCGACCCGGGATCGTGCTTCCGGTGCCACGGGAACCGGAACGACATCAAGTGCCGGCAGTGCCACAAGTAGGACGGGAGGACAGATGATGCGAGGGAAGGGATCTCTCCGGCCGTTCGCCGGATGGCTGTTTCTTACGGCGGTCGCGTTCGCGGCCGGATGCTCGAGCGCGAATTCCACGGGCGGGAGCGTTTCCGTGAGCCACCTCACCGGTTCCGGCGTCTCCGTCTCCGGTTGGGTCTCCGCCTCCGGAACGTCGCTTCACTCCCGCACGTCCACCGACGCCTACATGAGCCAGGGAAACATGGGCGCGTGCACCGAGTGCCACGGGGCGGACCTCCTCGGGGGGATCTCGCGCGTATCGTGCATGGACAACCCGGCCGCGTGCCACCATGGGACGGTCGCGAACTGGGTGGCCGCCGGGGCCGCGACGCAGGAGCACGGCGCCGCGGCGAAGCGGGGCCCCGGCAGTTCCAGCATGCACGCCTGCCGGATCTGCCACGGAAACGACTTCCGGACCGACCGCGGAAGCCAGACCTGCTTCACGTGCCACACGCTGGCGCCGCACCCGAACCGGCCGTGGCGCACCACCGGCACGGACAACACGCACACCGACGTGAACGCCGCGAACGCCCCGATCTGTTACGGGTGCCACGCCGACTCCGCCGCGGGGAACCCGAACAACCCCCACCGGCCGCCATCGCCCGCGGCGTCCGGCACCGCTCCGGGCTGCTTCAACGGGACGATGTGCCACAACGCCGCGGCGGCGCCGCATGCCACGGGCGCCGCGTGGCTGGCGGCGGGAACGGGTTTCCACGGCACCGGCGCCAAGGCGGATCTGACGTTCTGCCAGGGGTGCCACGGAACGCCGGGAACGATCAACTTCAACGGAGGCAGCGCCCCGACATCCTGTTCCACCGGCTCCTGCCACCCGGCCGCCAAGGCGCACCCGACCGATTGGCAGGGATTGCGGACGATCAACGGGGTGACGGTCTCCCACCGGACGTCGGGAAACCGGGACGTCGCCTGCGCGATCTGCCACAGGACGACCGGCACGGGGGCGGGGCCGGATCCGTCCGCACCGAGCTGCTTCTCCGCGAACTTCACCAACGCGTTGGGTCAGGCGCGGGCGTGCCACTCCGGAGGCCCCGGGGCGGCGCCGCACGCGCTGGGCGCCACGTGGAACGATCCCGCCGCGGGCGGCTCGGCGTTCCACGGGACGACGGCGAAGGCGGACCTGCTCTTCTGCCGGACGTGCCACGGGACGGCGCCGCGGTCGTTCGCCGGGGGCACGGCGACCACCGCGTGCACGACCTGCCACACGACGGCGGAGGCGCACCCCACCGACTGGCAGGGGATCCGCGCGATCTCCACCGCGTCGATCTCCCACCGGACCTCCGGGAACCGGACGGCGGCGTGCGGCATCTGCCACAACGTGACGGCCGCCGGGGCGGGACCGCACCCGACGGCCCCCAGCTGCTTCTCGGCGAACCACACCAACGGGATCGGGCAGGCCCGGGCGTGCCACGCGGGCGGCCCCGGAGCGGCGAGCCACCCGGTTCCGTTCAACGACAACACGACGCACACGCAGGCGACCACCGCCACCTTCACGGCGGATTGCGGGACCTGCCATGCGGTGACCGGGACTTCGCCGGTCTCGGCCGCGCCGATCTGCGTCTCCTGCCACATCTCCGATCCGCGGAGCGTGACGAACTGCGCCTCGTGCCACGCGAACCCGCCGAACGGCGCCGCGACGGCGTATCCGAACGTGGCGGGGGCGCACGCCGCGCACCTGGCCCTGAACGGCGCGGGAACTCCGGTGACCTGCGCCACCTGCCACAACGGGCTGGGGAGCGGCACCCTGTCGCACTACAACCGCACGCGGCCGACCCGGGTCTCCCCGGCGAGCGTCGCGTTCCTCACGACGTACAACGCGGAGAGCGGGGCCTCCGCGTTCGACAACTCCTCCCTGCTGCGGTGCGGAAACATAAGCTGCCACGGCGGGCAGAACACCCCGAACTGGCGGACGGGGACGATCGATATCGTCAACGCCTGCACCAGCTGCCACATCTCGGGGACGACGCAGTTCAACAGCTATTTCTCCGGCCGGCACTCGCTGCACCTCAGCCGGTTCGGAACGAGCGCGACGACGTGCAAGCGGTGCCACGACGCGACCAAGGTGAACGTGACCGGCCACCTGACGAACCTCGCGACCCCGACGGTGTTCGAGCAGACCGCCCGGAGCACGGTACTCACCGCCGTTCAGTTCAACGGCACGTCGTGCAACCCGAGCGCGGGGGGCCTATCGGGGTGCCACGGCTCGGAAAACTGGTGACGCGGTAACCGGCGTCCCCGGATGGTGTATAGTCCGGGGATGCCGGGAAAGAGCGGGGAAGGCGGAACCCGAACCCACGGGCGGGTCTACGCGGGGCTCGTGCTCACGATGATGTTCTGGGGGAGCGCCTTCGCCACGTCGAAGATGCTCGTCCTCGAAGTGGAACCCGAGGTCGGCGCGGTCCTCCGGTTCGGGCTCGGCTCCCTCCTGCTGCTCGCGGTCCTCTTCCGCCGTTCGGCGAACCCGATTCCCGAACGGGGCGCGTGGGGCCGGCTGATCCTCGTCGGCCTGGTGGGCGTCACGGCGTTCAACACCCTCTTCTTCCGCGGGCTGGCGATGGCGCCGGCCTCCGACGCCGGCATGATCATCCCGACCATGTCCCCCGTGTTCACCGCGCTGGCCGGGATGCTGTTCCTGGGCGAGCCGGTCCGCCTGTCGCGGTTCGCCGGGCTTGCCCTGTCCCTCCTCGGGGCCGTCCTCTTCTTCTGGACGGTCATCACCCATTCCGGGGGGCCTTCCACCCGTGCGTGGGGGGACGTCGCGCTGGTGGGGGCCGCCGGGTGCTGGGCGGCGGCCTCGATCCTCTCGCGGCCGCTCTCGGTCCGGATCGGGGCGATGCCGTCCGCCGTCTGGACGAGCTGCCGCGGAAGCGTGGTGCTGCTCCTCATCTCGTCGCCGAAGCTCGCCTCGGTGCCGTGGGCGGGGCTGTCGGGCCGCTTCTGGGTCGTGCTCGGCTACTTCGCGGTGTTTCCCACGGTGATCGCGTACATCCTCTGGATGGAGGGGATCCGCGTCATCGGCTCGGGACCGACGACGTCGTTCATGTTCCTGGCGCCGGTGTTCGCCCTGCTGATCGCCGCCGCGCTCCTGGGCGAGCGGC